>NZ_JANDMF010000006.1:0-144457 GCF_031626875.1 Clostridium sp. SHJSY1 | reverse complement strand
CATTCTTCTTTATAGTTCTTGCAGTTTTCTCAATACTTTCAGCTCTAGTTGTAATCCCAATTCCTGAATTAGAGCAATCTAAAAATGAGAAATCGGTATTAGTTACAGAATAATAAAAAGATATAAATCTCCACATATTGTGAAGATTTATATTTATTTTATAAGGTATTTATTTTATAAGGTTTAAATGCAATTAAAATACAATGGTTAGGTATATGGAATAGAGATATATAAAGGAGATAAATAAATGAAGATAACTAATTTGAAAACAAATCATATAGTAAATCCACTAGGATTTGATTTAGGAAAGCCAAGTCTTTCCTTTATAACAAGTGAAACTGATGCTAAAAGGCAGGTAGCAGCCCAAATTCAAGTGGCACTAGATGAAGAATTCTCGGAAATAGTATTTGATACTGGAAAAGATGAAGAAATAGATAGTCTAGCATTTGAGCTACCAATAACATTAAAACCAAGAACTCGTTACTATTGGAACGTAAAAGTATGGGCTGATAATGGAGATATAGAAACAAGTGATACAGTTTGGTTTGAAACCGCTAAAATAGATGAGCCTTGGAGCTCAAGATGGATAACACCAAACTTGGAGGGCGATATTCACCCTGTATTAACTAAAAAATTTAACATAGAAAAGCCTATAAAATCTGCTAGAGCATATGTATGTGGTTTAGGGTTATATGAAATAGATGTTAATGGGATTAAGGCAGGGGAAGAGTACCTTGCTCCAAACTTTAACGCATATGATAAATGGATTCAATATCAAACCTATGATATTACAGATACTCTAAAGGAAGGTAACAACAAAGTAGATGTTATCTTGGGAAATGGTATGTATAAAGGACGTTTCGGTCTTTCAAGAAAAGAAAATTTATATGGTAATAAATTTGCACTATTATGTGAAATAGTTGTAGATTATCAAGATGGAACAGGTGCTGTAATAACTTCAGATAAAACTTGGAAAACAAGAAAGAGTAAGGTTTTGTTTAGTGGAATTTATGATGGAGAAGTTTATGATGCTAGCTTTAATAATAAAATTATATATGAAACGAAAGAAATGAATTTTGAATTTAAAAAATTAAAAGCAAGGTTAAGTTTGCCTATTAAAATTAAGGAAAGGATAAAACCAATTGAGGTAATTAAAACTTTAGCAGGGGAAACTGTACTTGACTTAGGGCAAAATATGGTTGGATGGATTGAGTTTAAAGCTAAAGCTCCAAAAGGAAGTGAAATAACGCTACAATATGGGGAAATCCTTCAAGATGGTAATTTCTATAGAGAAAATTTACAAAGTGCTAAAGCAGAATTTACTTATATTTCAGATGGCGAAGAAGCTTTAGTAAGACCTCATTTTACTTACTATGGATTTAGATATGTAAAGGTAAATGGATGGTATGGTGCAATAAACTTAAATGACTTTACAGGGTGTGTTCTTTATTCAGACATGGAGTTAACTGGTCACATAGAAACAAGTAATCCATTAGTAAATAGATTATTCCTAAATGCACTATGGGGACAAAAAGGAAACTTTTTAGATGTCCCAACAGATTGCCCTCAAAGAGATGAACGCTTAGGATGGACTGGAGATGCACAAGTTTTTTCAGGGACAGCAAGCTTTAATATGGATACTTTTGCTTTCTTTAATAAGTATGTATATGATATAGCACAGGAACAAAAAGATAGAGGAGGACTTGTACCTAATATTGTACCTGTAGCTTCTACTGGTGATGGTTGTGCCAGTGGTTGGTCAGATGTAGCCACAATAATACCTTGGACTCTATATCTTCAATATGGTGATAAGAGAATATTAGAGCAACAGTTTGAAAGTATGAAAGGCTGGGTAGATTATATAAGAAGAGAAGATGAAAATTCAGGCTCAAGAAGGCTTTGGCTAACAGGCTTTCAATTGGGAGATTGGCTTGCTCTTGATGGAGAAAATCCACAGAGTTTTGCAGGAGGAACAGAAACAGGTTTTATAGCATCTGCATACTACTATTATTCCTCTTCAATTGTTGCAAAGGCAGCAAAGGTAATTGGAAAAAAGAATTTATTTAAGGAATATAATGAATTATCCAATGAAATTAGAGAAGCTATAAGAGAAGAATATTTCACTCAAACAGGACGCTTATCTCTTAAAAACCAAACAGCCTATATACTTGCTCTATATATGGATTTAGTTCCAGAGGGGAAAATGGAAAGAGTTATATCAGACACTCGTGAAAGGTTTAAAGCAGATAAAAATCATTTAAAGACAGGTTTTATAGGAACACCTTATCTTTGTAAAGCACTATCAGAAAAGGGATGTAATGATTTAGCATATACTCTTTTGTTAAACAAGGATTATCCAAGTTGGCTTTATGCAGTAACAATGGGGGCAACAACTATCTGGGAGCGTTGGAATTCTGTACTTTCAGATGGAAGGATAAGTGGAACAGATATGAATTCACTAAATCACTATTCTTATGGGTCTATTGTGGAATGGATGTATAGATATATGGCAGGAATAAATCCAGTAGAAGATAAGCCTGGGTTTAAACATGTTAAATTAGCACCAATGCCAGATTATAGACTAAAGTATGCAAAGGCATCTTATAACTCGGCAGCTGGATTATATGAAAGTCAATGGAAAATAAGTGAAGAGGGGAACTTAAACTTTAAATTTAATATTCCATTTAATTCATCAGCAACACTTGTATTACCGAATGCAAAATTAGAAAAGGTAAAAGTAAATGGTAATTTATTAAAAGATACAAAATTATGTTCAAGGGAAGTTAATGAAAATGTAGTGATAGAACTAAATAGTGGAGTATATGAATTTAATTATATACCTGAAGTTCCTTATGTTAAGTACTATAACACTGAATTTAGTTATGAGGAATTGGTAAAAAATAAAGAAACTAAAGACATATTAATTAAAGGGTTGCCTGTAATGCTTGAAGATCATATGGTTGGAAAAGTAGGAGATAAGTCTTTAAGGGAATTATCCTATATGCCATTTTTTTCTGTATCAAGTGATATGTTGGATGAGTTAGATAAAAAACTTGGAGAAATTAAAGTAGTTGTTAATTAATTTACAAAATGATTTAAAGGTAGGATGTATATCATTTCTCACTTTAAATCATTTTTATGTTTATATAAAAGTTTAGTAAAAAATAAAAAATAATTTAGTAAAAAATAATTGAAATTTTACTAAAATGATTTTATAATAAAAATATAAATATTATTTGGAGGTTGAAAATTATGAACACTATAGACATGTTAAGAAGTAAATTTGAAAATGTTTTCAAAAAGAGCCCAGAAAGATTCTTTTTTGCACCAGGTAGAATAAATCTTATAGGAGAACACACAGATTACAATGGAGGACATGTATTTCCATGTTCAATAACTTTAGGGACACATGCAGTAGCTAGTTTTAATAACAGCAACAAGTGCTCATTATATTCCATGAATTTTGATAGTCTAGGAGTTATAGAAGTTAGTTTAGATGATTTAGATTATAAGAAGGAAGACAATTGGACAAATTATGTCAAGGGTATGATTCAAACTTTAAAAAAGAGCGGATATAAAATAGATAAAGGTATGGATATTTTATTCTATGGAGAAATACCAAATGGAGCTGGTCTTTCATCATCTGCCTCAATTGAACTTGTAAGTGGTGTTTTACTAAAAAATATGTTTAATCTTGATGTTGAGATGATAGATTTAATAAAAACAGGAAAAGCTGTGGAAAATAATTATATAGGTGTTAATAGTGGAATAATGGATCAATTTGCAATAGGAATGGGTAAAAAGGATTGTGCTATTTTACTTGATTGTAATACATTAGAATATTCATATGCACCAGTAAAATTAGATGATTACAATATTATAATAATGAACACAAATAAGAGACGTGAGCTTGCAGATTCAAAATACAATGAAAGAAGAGCAGAATGTGAAGAAGCTTTAGCCATTTTACAAACAGAACTTAAGATTAATGCTTTAGGAGAATTAGATGCTGAAACTTTTGAAAAATATAAATATCTTATAAAAGATGAAGTTGTATTAAAGAGAGCTAGACATGCTGTTTATGAAAATATAAGAACAGTAAAAGCTACAGAAGAACTTAATAAAGGTAACTTAAAAACATTTGGAGAACTTGTTAATCAATCTCATATCTCATTAAAAGAGGATTATGAAGTTACAGGAAAAGAGTTAGATACTTTAGCTGAAACAGCTTGGAAACAAGAAGGTATCCTTGGGGCAAGAATGACTGGTGCTGGTTTTGGTGGATGTGCTATAGCTATAGTTAAAAAAGATTGTACAGAAAAGTTTATAGAAAATGTATCAAATACTTACTTGGATGAAATCGGATACAAAGCAGATTTCTATATTGCAAACATAGGTGATGGGGCTAAGGAGGTAATGTAATGAGCGTTTTAGTTCTTGGGGGAGCTGGATATATTGGTTCTCATGCTACAAGTAAACTGATTGAAAATGGTTATGATGTTATAGTTATAGATAATCTTCAAACTGGGCATAAAGATGCTATTGCAGAAGGTGCAAAGTTTTATAAAGGCGATATAAGAGATAAGGAATTTTTAAAGAAAGTATTCTCAAAGGAAAAGATTGAAGGAGTAATGCATTTTGCAGCAAATTCTCTTGTTGGGGAATCAATGACTAATCCAATTAAATATTTTGATAATAATGTATATGGCACAGAAGTTTTATTGGAAACTATGAATGAATTTAATATTAAGTATATTGTTTTTTCATCTACTGCAGCTACTTATGGAGAACCAAAACAAATCCCAATTACAGAAGAATCAGAAACTTCTCCAACTAATCCTTATGGGGAATCAAAATTAATGATGGAAAAGATGATGAAATGGTGTGATAGAGCTTATGGAATAAAATATGTAGCATTAAGATATTTTAATGTTGCAGGAGCTAAGGAAACTTCGAAAATAGGAGAAGATCACACTCCAGAAACTCATTTAATCCCTCTAGTTTTACAAGTACCTTTAGGAAAGAGAGAAGCCATTACTATTTATGGAGAGGACTATGACACAGAAGATGGAACTTGTGTAAGAGATTATATTCATGTTGAAGATCTTGTAGATGCACATATTTTAGCTCTTAAATATTTAGTAAAGAATAATACAAGTAATGTATTCAACTTAGGAAGTAGTACTGGATTTTCAGTAAAGGAAATAATAGAGGTAGCTAGAAAAGTAACTTGTCATCCAATACCAACAGTATTAGGTGAGAGAAGAGCTGGGGATCCAAGCAAATTAGTTGCAGCATCTAAAAAAGCTAGAGAGATATTAGGATGGTCACCAACTAAAACATCAGTTGAAAAGATAATTCAAGATGCTTGGAATTGGCATAAGAATAATCCAAATGGCTTTAATGATTAAGGAGGTATTACTATGGAACTACAAGATAAAATTCAATTGTTAGTTGCTAAGGCTATAAAAAGTGATTTAATTGAAAAACAAGATAAGGTATATTGTATAAATCAAGTTATGGATTTATTTAATTTAAAGGATATAGAAAATAAATCAATTGAAGAGTGTGAAGAAACTATACCTGATATTTTAGATGAATTAGTTGATTTTGCAGCAGAAAATAATATAATTGAAGATTTATCAGATGAAAAAGATATACTAGCATCAAAAATTATGAATTGTTTTATGAGTAAGCCTTCAGAAATAATAAGAAATTTTTATAAAAAATATGATGAAAGTGCAGTTAAAGCAACAGATTATTTTTATGAATTAAGTAAGAACAATAATTATATTCAAACCAAAAGAATAGCAAAAAATATTAGCTATAAAGTTGGAACAGAATATGGAGATTTAGATATAACAATAAACTTATCTAAGCCTGAAAAAAATCCAAAAGATATAGCAAAAGCAAAAGAGGTTAAAAGTACAAACTATCCAAAATGCTTGCTATGTGTTGAAAATGAAGGATATGTTGGTAGAATAAATCATCCTGCACGTTCAAATCATAGAATAATTCCTTTAGATTTATTAGGTGAAGATTGGTATTTACAATATTCTCCTTATTCATATTACAATGAACATTGTATTGTTTTATGTAAAGAGCATAGAGATATGAAAATTAATAAAGTTGCATTTGAAAGATTGTTAAGATTTATAGAAAAATTCCCACATTATTTTGTAGGGTCAAATGCAGATCTTCCTATAGTAGGAGGGTCAATATTAACTCATGACCACTATCAAGGTGGAGCGTATGAGTTCCCAATGGCAAAAGCAGAAGATGATTTTTCATTTAAAGTAAATGGTTATGAAGATATTAATTTTGCTGTTGTAAAATGGCCTTTATCAGTAATGAGATTAAGAGGAAAAGATATTAATTCATTAGTAGATGCATCAGATTATATTTTAAATAAGTGGAGAGGATATTCAGATAAAGAAAATGGAATATTTGCTTTCACAGAAGAAACTCCCCATAATACAATAACTCCTATTGCAAGAAAAAGAGGAGATTTCTATGAAATGGACTTAGTTCTAAGAAATAATAGAACAAGTGAAGAGCATCCACTAGGAATTTTTCATCCACATGAAGATGTGCAGCATATTAAAAAGGAAAATATAGGGCTTATAGAAGTAATGGGACTTGCGGTTTTACCTGCTAGACTTAAAACTGAGCTAAAAGAAGTAAGTAAATATCTTATTGAGGAAGAAAATTTAATTGCAGAGTATCACATTAAATGGGCAGATGAATTAAAGGAAAAATACAAAGAGGAATTAACAGGAGAAACTGTACAAAGTATTTTAGATAAAGAGGTAGGATATAAATTCTTAAGAGTTCTTCAAGATGCTGGAGTTTATAAGAGAAATGAAGAGGGAAAAGAAGGGATTAAAAAGTTTATAGAACACTTAAATGCTAAAAAAGAGGTGGTATAGATGACTATTAAAAGAGAATTTTTTGGAAAAACACCTGAAGGAGAAAATGTTGATATTTTTACTTTAACCAATAAAGAAATGACAGTTAAAATATCAAATTTTGGAGGTGTGGTTATTTCTATAATAGCACCTGATAGAAATGGACAACTTGATGATATTGTATTAGGTTATGATAATCTTGAAGGATATTTAAAAAATGAACCATATTTAGGGTCAATTGTTGGAAGACATGCTAATAGAATTGAAGGAGCAGAATTTGAACTTAATGGTGAGATTTATAAGTTAAATAAAAATGAAGGACAAAATAATCACCATGGAGGAGTTAAGGGATTTAATAAGGTTTTATGGGGTGCTGATATAGTATCAAAGGAAGGTGAAGAATGTCTTGAACTTTCTTATTTAAGCAAAGATGGAGAAGAAGGTTTCCCGGGAAATTTAAAGGTTAAAGTTATATATAAATTAACTAAAGAAAATGCTCTAGAAATACATTATTTTGCTGAAACAGATAAAGATACAGTAGTTAATCTAACAAGCCATTCCTATTTCAATTTATCAGGACATACATCAGGGAATATTTTTAATCATAAAATTATGATTAATGGAGATAAATTTACTGTTGTAAATGAAAATGGTGTTCCAACAGGCGAAATAAGAAGTGTTGAAAATACTCCTTTAAATCTTAGAGAAGAGAAATTTATTAAAGAAGGACTATTTAGTGATTACGAACAAATAAAGTTTGGAAAAGGATATGATCATAATTGGGTTCTTAATGTAAGTGGGAAGGAACCAGAAAAAGCTGCTGAAATTTATGATGAGACTAGTGGAAGAGCAGTGAGTATTTATACAACAAAACCAGGAATTCAATTATATACAGGCAATTATTTAGATGAGCATGATAATTGTAAGGAAAATGCTAATTATAATGAATATGCAGCATTAGCTTTGGAAACTCAATATTTTCCTAACTCATTAAAGCATAAAAATTTTCCATCACCAATATTAAAGGTTGGAGAAAAATATAACCATATAACAATATATAAGTTTTTTACTAAATGATAAATGGCATAAAATAAACAATAAAAATAAGTTAAAATTTTCAATAAAATGTATATACTTATAATTAATTATGTGGTATAATCTACTAAGAAATTGGTGAAAACAAGTCTGTGGGAGATTATTTCGCGTTTTATATACTAGCAAACAATAAAAAATATTACTTTTTTAAATGGATTAATACTCTTTATTTAGAGTGTTAATTCATTTTTTTGTTTTGAGAAAGTTATTTCATTTATTAAGTGAGATTCTCAAAACTTATTCTAAAACAAGCACCACTTGTACTGGTATTTTCAGCAACAATATATCCTTTATGATTTTCGATAATACTTTTAGCTATAGCTAAACCAAGTCCATGGTTTCCGTTTTTCCCTTTATAGAATCTATCGAAAATATGTGGAAGATCATTATCCTCAAAGCCAGGGCCATCATCTGTAATAGTAACAGTTATATTACATAATTTTTTTGTTATGACAACATTAACATAGCTATTACAATATCTCAAGCAATTTCCAAGTAGATTTATAATAGCTCTAGTAAATTTTTCTTCATCTAACAAGAGCATTAAATCCTTATTGTTGTTAGAGCAAGTTATTGTTTTATTATTTTTAACAGCAATTCCATTAACTCTTTCAATACTATTTTTTATAATATCTTCTAAATTCAATCTTTTAAAGTTAAATTCCATATTCATTGAATCAAGTTTAGATAAATACAATAAATCATCAACTATTTCAGATAGTCTTTTGCTTTCTTCGATTATTATATCAACTGCTTTAGCTTCATCATCTATAACTTTATACTTTATAGCTTCTGCATAGCCTTGAATAGACATTAAAGGAGTTCTTAGCTCATGGGAAGAGTTTTGCATAAAGTTTTTCATAAATATATCATCAGCTTGTATTTTTTGAGCCATGAAATGCATGGTTTCTGAAAGCTTTTCTATTTCATGATTTTCATATTTCATTGGTTTCATAGTATAATCTTTTTGGCTAATTCTTTTGGCATATTCACTTAAAGCTGAAATAGGACTAGATATTTTTTTTGATACTTTATTTGATATTATAAGTGCAATTATAGAAGTAATTAAAAGAATAGAAATAAGCATAATGTTTACAAGTAATGTGAGTCTTCTACTTTTAGTAAAGTTAGTATAGACGGTTAAATAAGCATATGTAGAATTATTATCTTTTAAAGGATATAACAAAAGAGCATATTTTTTTACTGGACCATTTAAATACAAAACAGTATTTTTACCATTTTCAGCAGATAAAAGTTGTTTGTTTCTTATTTGGGGGATTAAGTGGTTGGTTAGTACTTGTTCTTCAGATTTTTCATCATTAGCATAAATTAATTTTGTATCCTTTCCAATTAGGGCATATTTGGTATCAAAAATAGAGAGTGTTTGTTCTGAATTATTTTTTAGTTGATTTTGTATAATATTTTCACTAGCCTTAAGTTTTTCAATATCTTTTAAATTCTCAGATGAATTATTTAATGAGTCCTTTAATAATTCACATGCATTTGTAAGTTGAACTTTAACTTGCTTTCTTATATATACTTTAAGACATAAATCAAATACTAATACAGTTAAAAATAGAAATATGCTAATTATAATTATATGTGAAATAAAAATTCTTTTTCTTATTGTATTCATTATATAGTCCTTTCTTTGTCAGAAATCATGAAACCAAAGCCCCAAAGAGTTTCTATTATTAAGGATGAATTTACTTTAGTAAGTTTTTTTCGAATTCTTTTAATCATATCATCAGTTGCTCTAGTATCAACTTCACTATCAAATCCCCAAATTTTATAAAGAAGTTCATTACGACTAACTCCTTTATTTAGATTATTTGATAGATATAAAAGCAGAGTAAACTCCATAGGTGTTAATTTTAAATCTTCACCATTACAAGTTGCATATTTAGCATCTATATAAATAGTTATATCAGAAATTTTTAATACTTTTTGAATAGTTTTTGGAACTTTATCCAATTCAATTCGTCTAAATATATTTTTAACCCTAAGAACAAGTTCTACAGGACTAAAAGGTTTTGTCATATAATCATCACTGCCAAGCATGAGACCAGCTATTTTATCAGATTCGCTATCTTTAGCTGAGATTATTATAATTGGAATATTACTTTCTTTTCTAATTTCAGAACAAACAGAAAGACCATCAAGAGTAGGCATCATTATATCAAGAATAATCATATCTGGATTGTGATTTTGAAACTCTTCTAGTAGGGACTTTCCATCTGAAAAAATTTTAATATTATAACCTTCTTTTTCTAAAAACATTCCTATAAGTTCTTGTATTTTTAGCTCATCATCTGCAATGTATATTAATTTTTTACCCAAAAAAACCACCTCTTTTGTTTAATTAAATTCTCATTTAATAAATTATAACATAGTGAAAATTGAGGAATAAATATAAAGAAATATTGCCACAATTTTGCCACAGTTTATCCCTGATTTGTCCTATATTAAAATGCTAAAATAAATTTGTAGATAGAAATACAAAAAAATTCAAAGGGGTGATAATTAATGAAAAAGAAATTTACATTAATTATGGTAATGATATCTGTGTTATTTCTTATAGGGGGATGTGGAAAAAGAGGAGTTGATCAAACTAAAAATTCTTCAACAGCAGAAAAGAGTAGTAGTTCAAATAATACAGGTCAATATAAAGATGCAGATGAAATAGATGAAACAATTAAAAACTTGGATTCAATGTTAAATGATATAGATGAGACTACAGAAATGAATGAAGTTGAATCATTAATAAATAATTTAGGATAAGGGGATGCAAAGTATGAAAAAATTAAGTTTAAAAGTAATGACAGCATTAGTAGCAATTTCTTTGATAGGACCTACTGTATCAACAAGTGCAGTTGAAGTAGGTACTAAAATTCAAGGATATAAAAATTCAGAAGAATGGAAACAAAATAAAGATGAAATTACCTCTAAGAAAGATACAATTAAGAAAAATCATGAAACTAACAAAGCTTTAAGAGAAGATATAGTTAAAAAGAGAGATGCTATAAAAAATTTAAGAAAAGAAATAAAAGATAACAATAAAAAACTAACAAAAGAAGAGTTGTCTAAGATAAAAGAGCAAATAGGGAACATAAAAACAGATAAGGAAAAGTTAGAAGGATTAAAAGGTGTAATCAAAAAAGACTCAGAGATAATAAAAGATGATTTAAAAAACAAGAATTTTGCAGATGCTAAAATACAATTAGACAATATTATATCAACTCAAAATACAAGAACAGATGATTTGAAAAAATTAAATACTGATTTAGATACATTGATAAACATAGTTCAGTCAGCAGTTAATAATACACAATCAAAATAGAAATGAAAAATTATAAGATGAGGGTTTGAAATAAACTCCATCTTATATTTTTTTGTCTATAAACCAACTAAAATATCAACCTTTTTCTTAAATAGTTTGTTAAACAAAGATATTACTCTCCCAGTAAATAGCATATTTGCTATAGCACCTAAACCAATGCCAACAGGTTGTCCAACAAAAATTAATCCTATAGATAGAGAAATAGCAAGGGATGTAAAATCAAAAACATTTTTACCAAAGCCCATACCTTTCTTTAATTTATCACCAATTACCTTTGCTAAAGCATCAGCAGGATTTGGAATGATTTTCATATTTACAGTAATAGCTGCACCTATACCAGTTAGTATTATGGCTAAAACCATTAGGATGATTTTAGGTGGCATATTAGTAAAATGTATATTTAATATATTGTTGAAGCTATTTATGAAAGCACTAGTAATTAAACTAATTATAACTTGAAACAATTGAAATAACTTAAAATTCTTTCGTAATGCTGCTATTTGAATAATAATAAACAATATATAGGCTATAAATGTTGCTTGACCAAGGTTAAAATGCCATATAGCTGATACTGTATAGGGCATAGAAATGATTGGAGATACCCCTAAATCTGTTTTTGTGTTCAATGTGATTCCTAAAGATAGAATTATAATACCTATAAAATATAGTATAATTCTAAAAAAAAGTTCTTTTTTGTTATTCATCTTTGTGTGCAAGTCCTTTCTGTTATTAAAATTAAATATTATAAAAAAATTTATCATATAGCATGATAAATTTTAGTAAATTTGGATTTCGTCTATACTTTAATTATACCATTTAAGTTCATATTTTTATAATGATTAGAGCAAAAGAATTAATTATATCAAGAGGTAATGATTAAATACATTGAATTTAGGACATTGTCAATGATTATGGGTAGTTGTCCATAAAACAGCAGCAGTGCAAAAAGTCCACTATTATTTTAGTTTAAATTTTCTGATACAATTCAAATATAGACAAATTAATTATAAGAGGAGACGTGTTATGTCAAATTCAAATTATTTCCAAACAGATGAAGAAATACTTGCAGCATTCGAATTAGTTTTACCATATCTAAACAAAATTGTTCGAGAAGATATGGCAGTGGGATTAACAGATTTAAATGAATATATTTCATATTACAGAGCAAAAGAATTTGAATTAGATTTACCTAAAGGAAAGCCAGTGAAAGATATACCTACAATTGTTGAATGTATAAATACTGGTAGAGATACATTTGATGATATTCCAGTTGAAGTATATGGAAGACCTATAAAAACAATATTTACTCCAATATATGGAGTAAATAAAAAAATTATTGGAACATTAAGTTCAGGAATTGATTCTAATAATAATCATGAATTAATAAATACAGTTAATAAATTGTCAACATCAACAAAGCAAGCCTCTGAAAGTGTTAATGAAATAGCTAAAAGTGCTTTAGAACTTGCTGAAGCAGGACAACAATCAATAAGTTTTGCACATGATTTAATAGAACAATTTAAAGATACAACTAAAATTCTAGAATTTATAAAAGCTGTTGGGTCTCAAACGAATCTTTTAGGTTTAAATGCATCTATAGAAGCAGCAAGAGCGGGAGAATTAGGAAAAGGATTTTCAGTTGTTGCACAAGAAATTAGAAAATTAGCTATTCAATCTCAAGAATCTACAACTAGGATACAAAGCATTTTAGATAAAATGAATAAAATTGTTGTTGATATTAATGGGTCAATAGAAACTACAGGAGCTGTTAGTGAAGAGCAAGCAGCAGCTACAGAAGAAATATCATCAAACTTAGAGTTCATAAAAAATGCAGTAAACCATTTAGAAAGTTTTGTTGAAAGATACAAATAAATTTTAATAATATAATTTTAAATAATAATTTTGAAAAGGCCAAGCACTGAAAGTTTAAGTGCTTGGTCTTTTTGACTCTAAATAAAAAGACTAAACTTATTTCAAAAGTGGTTAAAGTATCATTGAAATTGATATATCTAGATTAGGTACTAGAATAATTTTTACCAATATGAAATTTCAAATAATTAAAGAGAAATTCATTAACAAAAGATATTAAGGGGATAGTACAAAAGCATATACACTTAATTGCATTGAGAAAATTTGTAATCAATTAGAAATAAAGATGAACTCAATTTTGATTTATATTATTTTTAGATAATAAGCTGAATTTTAGTGTTTTAAATTTATGATATAATATAGAGCACAAGTTGTGTTTGTAAGTACATAAAGATGAGGAGTATATGAATGCTTAATTTTATAAATGAAACAAAGGAAAATTATTATAAAGAACGAAAAAAATTATCTTTTAGATTAAATAGTTATAATTCATTAAAAAAGCCATCTTGGATGGAGGAGTTGAATCACACAAAATTTGAAGCAACTTATAATGACCAAGAAATATTAATGAGACAAGGTAGGGTGGCAATTGGAAGTGTAGTCCAAGCTAATTTTATGTTATTTAAACCAGGAAGGTATAATTGTCCTGCTGCTATGGTTTTTTCTGAAGATCCATATTTTTATGAAAATCCTTATAAATTAGAAGATATTGCATCAAAGCTTTTTGAAATAAAAGGAGAAGCTACTAATGATGAAGAACTACAAAAGTTTTCAGATATTTTAGAAGATGAAAAAGAAGCACTTTTTAATGTTAAGCTTCCTAAAAAAATTACATTTGGTAAGGAAGTATATTTTACAACATTTATGGTTCATAGAGAACATATTCCAAATGGATACATTGATTTCAAATCTTTTCCAGTTCTTATATACCCAGAACAAACTGAGGCTTCAATTATTCTTCCAAGTAGATATTGGTTCAGTGAGTATACTAAGAAAAAGAAGAAAGTCAAAATACTTACAAATCAGGAATTAATGAAATTGCTTGATGAGAATCCTGAAAGATATATTGAAGTGATACAAAAACATATTGAATATTCTTTTGAAAAGATGAGAAGTTCTTGGTTTAGGAAAGACAAATGGTTAATCAAAAACTATTATTATCGCATTAATAATTCAACTGCACTTATGAATTGTGGTCAATATATGGAAGCTAAAGAAGTGATAGATGATTTACTATTGGGAATTGATATGAATGATATTGAAGAAAATCAAAAAAGTTTAAATATTATTCTTTTTATAAGTCTTATAGATACTCTTATTGGACTAGAAAGGTTTGAAGAAGCTAAGGGAAAAATTAGAATATTTGAAAATATAATATCAAATTGCAAAGATGAAAAAAATATACAAGCTTATTCTAGTAATTTAAAGTGGAAATGCATGAAGTTAGATATACTTGATGGTGACCTTGAAAGAGGGGGATGTTATTTAAAAGAGCTTATTAAAGTTGAGGAGAGTAAGGTTAAATTAGGGGAAGCATTTATGTATTTAGGTATTTACCACTTTAAGAGAAGTGAAGAAGATAAATCATTGGAGTTTTTTAATAGGGCATCTGATATAGTTAAGAGTCCAGATTCTTTAAGAAAGATACAATATTATAAAAACATTTTAACTTAATTATAATATTAACTTGGAAGAATGAAATCATGATGAACATGTGTATTTATTCGTTTTTAAAAATTACTTTTGACAAGTTATTATTTATATTATAGAATCATTAAAATAAATCAAAATAAGATTGTAGTACATATTATATAAAGATTATTGTATTTCTAAATTTAAACACTAATAATGATTTAAATTATAGCGTAAAATATGTATTAAGATAACATAAGAAGAGGTTAGGTGTAATATGAATAATGAATTAGAAAAAAGTGCTAATGAATGTTATTTGTTGGCTGAAAAGAGAGGAGCTCAGTATTTTAAATCCCTTTATGAGCAAGCTAGAGAGAAAACGTATATCTCTCTTCTAATAAAGGATATAGAATCATGGAAAGGCAATCATATTCATCACAGTTCATTACTATCATTTCTTACTCGTAAAAGTGGAAAATCTGCTCCAAAAGGATATCATAATTATATTCAATGGCTAAATTACAGAGGGAAATTAGATGATTATTTAGACAGAAGTATTTCATATATTTATATGCGTGATTTAGGAAAATCTTTAGATTCACTAGATACTCAAAGGAGCATTAAGAGTGCAGTTGATAGTTTAAAAGAGCGTTTAACTAGTTCTAAGAAAGATGATGAAGAAGAAGGAATCAGCATGTCTAATTTATATAAAAGGGCCCAAGAAGAAGGGATAGAAACTACTATGTTTTGGCTTATAGATAAGTTGAAGAATGTATCTTCTAATATTCCAGAAGGGGTAGATGCTGACCATGCCATGAGAAAACTCATTAAGATAATTGCAGGAGTACTTATGCATGTATCTGAAGAAATGAGTGATGATATATCTAAAGAGGAGAGAAGTAAGAAACTTGATGAAGCTATTAGATTAGGTTATTGTTATGGTTTGACTTATCCATTTATTGATGACTTATTAGATGCAAAGGTGTTATCTAAGAAAGAAAAAGCACAATATTCTGATTTAATACGTACAACGCTTGTTACAAGATTTGTACCAGAACTAGGTGAATGGGATGGAGACAACAAAGAATTAATTGAATACATTCATTCAGAACTTAAAGAGGCTTTTGAGTATATTAGAGACCATCAAAAGTCAGAAATGTTAAATGGATTTTTTGAGCAAGCTTATGTATTTTTTAATTCACAAGAAGTAGATCGAGTGAAGGAACTATCTAATGAAAATTATACCAATGATGAAATTTATATACCAGTAATTTTAAAATCTTCTTCTTCTAGATTGATTGTCCGTTCAGTAATTAGTGCACCAGAAGATGTTGAGTTTGATAATCTAACATTTTATTATGGTATTTACAATCAACTAGCAGATGATTTTGCAGATATGTTTGATGATATGGAAGAAGGTGCAGTAACACCATACACTTATTACTTGAAATATCATAAAAAGAGGCCAGATCTCATAAATCCATTTGAATTATATTGGACTGTAATTTCAAATTTGATTCATAATGTGTATAAATCAGATAAAAAAACATGTGAAGTAATTTTAGATCGTGCAATAAATGGATTGAAGCGATATAAAGAAAGAATGGGAAATGAAAAATATAATGAAGTCATGGCGTTATTTACTTCTGGAATTTCTGAGTTTAATAGTATTATTCAAGATGTAGTTAAAAAAGCTGATGATGTAGATTTCTTTGACAAACTATTAAGAGATCATATAATTACAATGTTAAAAGATGATAGGAAAGAAAGAGAGGAGTTTTTAGATACAATAGAAAATGTACGTAATGAAATTAACAGTGTTTTAAATATCCCTAAAAATGAAAACTTTTCTTTACTAAAAGAGCCAATAACAGAAGCTGCAAATTACAGTTTAGATGGTGATGGAAAAAGACTTAGACCAATACTTGCTTGGGTAATCGGTGTTAAGGGATATGGTTTAGAAGGTTCTCAATTAATGCCACTTTTAAAATCATTAGAGTATATGCATACAGCATCACTAATTTATGATGATTTGCCATCACAAGATAATGCCCCAACACGTAGAGGAAGAGCAACTTTGCATGCAGCTTATAATAATGCTATAGCAGAATTAACTGGTTTGTTTTTAACACAAAAAGGTATTGAGGAGCAAGCATCACTTGATGGGTTTGACCCAAAAGCTATCCTTAATATGATTAGATATTCTGCAGAAATGACTGCAAATATGTGTAATGGTCAAGCAATGGACTTGGGGTCTAAAGGAAAGCAATTAACCTTAGAAGAGTTAAATACTATGTGTTTTTATAAAACAGGCATAGCATTTGAAGCTTCCTTGATAATGCCAGCAATACTTGTAAATGCAAAGGAAGTTCAAATAGAAGCCTTGAAAAAGTTTGCCTATAATGCTGGAATTGCATTTCAAATTAAGGATGATCTTCTTGATGTTGAAGGCAATTCAGAAGTCCTTGGGAAAGTTATTGGAAGAGATGCAGAAAATAATAGTTCAACCTTTGTGTCTATACTAGGGATTGAAGGCGCAAAAAAATCTATGTGGGAACATTACTGCGTAGCAGCAGATTCGTTGAAAGAGGTTCCACATAGTAGAACTTTTTTAAAGCATTTGTTAAATTATATTGTAAATAGGGATCATTAAATAAAATATGAAAAGAAGCTATATCAAAATTATGATGATATAGCTTCTTTTTAAGTGAGTAGATTAAATTATAGTAATTGGAGTGTATCTATTACCATATTCCATTTTTGCTTTTTCTGTATATTTTAAAATGAAATCAGATTTAGCATCTGTATAAGCGTCACGATTATGTTCGTATTTTTTTTGAAGAGCTAATTTTAGTTTTACATATTCTTTAGCAACTTCTTCATGTTCAATAAGATAGTCTCTAAAGTATAATTCATTCCAGTTATCATTGTAACGAACATGCAAGTGATATACTTTTTGTGCAAATCCGTATTTTGTATATCCTTTATTAAATACCATTTTCATATATGGATTTTCTTCATAGGACATAAGTAGCCAACCATTATTAAGAATTATATCTTTTATATATTCTATGATACTTTTTTTATCTATCTCCAATAAAATATCTACTGTTGGTTTAGCAATTAAACCTTTAACAGAGGTACTTCCTATATGATTAATACGAATTATATTTCTATTATCAATAGAATTTAAGAGTTTTTCTTTCTCTTCTTTATACCAATTTTTATATTCAGGATTATGCTCCTTTAATATTATAGGAAATAGTTCCCACAATTCTTCTAAAGTCATTTGTGATAATTCTTTATTCATATATACCATCCTCTATCTTAAAGTTAATCATATATATATTATAACTTAAATGTATTAATTTAGGTAAAGGCGTATTTTGAAAAATTCAACTTGCGATAATGTTTAGCTTAAGTATGAATATAAATTATATCTAAATGAAAAACTATTACAGAGGTGATAAGGATGCTTGAAAATGAATCAAAGAAAAAAATGATTATTAATAAGAAAACAAATAGTGGAACATCTAATGAAAGAGCGATGGATGGAGATGAGCATAAACCAACTAAAGGAATTCCAAGAGTTGAAAAGTAGTTGAAAATATGGTTTCTATAAATTCAACACAAAAACCAGGAAAGGTGTTTAGTTACCAACTTTCCTGGCTTATAGAATAAATAAAGATTTAATAATTAAAAAATGCTATCTCTATATAATAGTTAACTTTTTTGAGTTCCTAAGTATTTTTCAAATGCAGCACTAAAGTCAGTTTGGAAATACTTTTCTGTAGCAGATGTACGTATATTTAGAACTTGCTCATACAAATTGCTGAAAGATTCTATTACTGGTGTTTGAGAGGTTGATCTTCCAATAGCATCTCTTGTTGTGTCCAAGGACCTTACTACATTTTCATAGTTAAGATTATTCATATATTGGAGATTAGATATTTTTAATAATGATTTATACAATAGTTTTAAGCTTTCTAACTGATTTTTAGTAACATCTATTGAGAAAGAATATTCACCTAATCTAAACTTTATCTCTACATCTAAATCTATTGTTCCAGCAGTTTCAAGAGCTACATCAGATAAAATAAGTTTATTGTAATTATATCTTTTTAATAGTCTTTTCTTACTGATAGCACTAGACCCATCTAAGTGAATTAAAGCCAAATTAGTGAAACAATATTCATCTGTTTTAGATTTTATCAAAAAGTAGATTTTTTCTCCTTCTTCATGCAATACATAATCATCAGTATCAACTTTATCATAATCATTAGGAGATACAATTTTACCTATGTCACTTAAGCCTAAGGCATCAGCAGCTAGTTTACCAAACATTATTAAACACTCCCTTTATTCATTAGTATTTTTAAAGATTTAGTCTCAATTGATTACAAACTAATCTTATAACTATAATAACATTTTAATAAAGTGAAAAACAAGTGAATAGAAATATAATTATTAAAGCTTTTTAGTAGTAAAGGTAAAAAAATGTAGTATTATGGATTGAAATGGAATATAAGTAATAAAATGTTGACTGAGGAGGAATAGAGAATTAGAATGTTAATATACAAAAAGATTTAAAACTTGGAGGCTAATTGAATGAAAAAATTTTTATCAATTGCTTTATTGATAACGATTAATATGGTTTTATTTTTGACAGGGTGTAATAGCCTTAAATATCAAGGAGTATCTGAAGAGAGTTTAAATAAAAAAACAAAAGTAACATTTTGGGCAGCAACTATAACATCAGAAAGAGAAGAATTTTTTAAAAAATTTCAAAAAGAGGTGAGTGAAACTTATCCTGATATAGAGCTAGAGCTTGTTGGAATACCAGGTGATTTATCAGCTTATAGACAAAAAGTGGATGTTGCAATTGCAGCAGGAAAAGCACCAGATATAACTAATGATTTTAGGTCATCTTTAATAACTAATGGATATTATGAAGATTTGACTAGTTATTTTGATAAATGGGAAGATAAGGATAAGATAAATTCAAATTTAATTAATTCAATAAAATCATATGCCCCATCGGGAAATGGGCTTTATGCACTTCCATATAGTTCACAAACATGGAATTTATGGATTAGGTCAGATTGGCTTAAGGAAAAGGGATTAGAAGTTCCAGGAGATTGGAATCAATTCTTTAACACTGTTGAAAAACTGACAGATAAGGAGAAGAATAAATATGGACTAGCTATTCGTGGAGGGACAGGTAGTAGTAACACTTTAGAAATATTAATGTATTCGTATTCAGGAATTGCTAATTATTTTACATCAGATGGAAAATGTACAATTAATAATCCTAGAAACTTAGAGTTCGCAGAGAAATATTTAGGTTGTTTTAATAAATTTACAGATCAAAATGATTTAATAAAAAGTTGGACAGAACTAGCAAATTCATTTCAATCAGGAAAAGCTGGTATTGTAGTTCATAATTTAGGTTCAGGTAAATCAATGGTAACTGCATTTGATAATGATACATCAAAATTTCAAGCCTCAAAATTTCCCGTTTCAGTTAATGGTTATATAGTAGAGCCAGGAATAATGCCTTTAGGTTTATCCATGTCATCTAAATCAGAAAATAAAGATGCAGTGTGGAAGGTTATGAGATTATATTTAAAAAAAGATATAAATACTGAATATTGTAAGGTATATGGTGAGATACCTGCAAATATGGAGTCTAGAAAGGATTGCTTTTTTAAAAACACTCAATACATGTCTATAGGTGTTGATTTGGAAAATTCCAAAGATGTGAAATTTACAGACAATCCATATTATTTGCCAACATATTCAAATATACAATCTGAGATGGATTCTGCAATTCAAAAAGTCATGTCCAGACAAATGACAGCAAAAGAGATGCTTGATAAATGGGCAGGATTATTAGAAAAAGCCAAAAAAGACTATGACAATTCATTAAATAAATAGTTGATTTGTGAGGAGAAGGGATATGAAGAAATTCCTTAAAAAGTTATTTGAAAAGTTATGGAGCAAACCTATAAAGAAACAGCTAAATTTAATATATATTCCAGTTATATTAATATCAGCTATACTAATTGGAATTTTTTCATATTGGTTTCAAATAAGACAAATAGAAAAAAATTCATCTTTTTTACTTGAAAATTCGGTAAATCAAACAGCTATTTCTGTTAATGAAAAAATAAATATACCATTTTCTCAAATGGTATCAGAAAGTGATAGTACACCTATTGGAAATCTCTTTATGAATTCCTATTCAGAGGATGATGCAACTAGAAAGTATATAGATATTATAGATTGTTACAATCAAATGGAGTCTATATATTATAGTATCAATGATATGATTGATTCAATATATTTTGTAACTAATAATGGGGTAGAAGTTAGTGTATATAAAGGTGATACTCCAGTTAATATAGGAATGGATTTTAATGAATGGTTTAATCGAGATATATATTCATTAACAGGATATGGATGGATAGAAAATCATGAAGATACAGTTTTTTCTTCAAAATCATCAAGAGATGTTATTTCTATAGTAAAAAAATTTGGAACTAGTGATTCAAAAAATAAAGCAATACTAATTTACAACCTTAAGGCAGATTATTTTAAAGAATTATTAGACAAAGTTAATATCAGTCCAAATGGATATATGATAGTTATGAGTCCTGATGGTAAAGCAATTGTTAGTAATACAATAAAAACACTTAAAGATAGTGATATTAATAAAATAGAGGATGATATTGAAAATAATAATGTTAAAGCTACCAAAATAGGAAGAGAAAAAGTTTCAATATATAGAAGTGAAGAAGATAACTTATGGAATGTGGTGGGAATTGTTCCTAATAAAGATTTAGTAACAGAAACAAATAATTTAAAGTTAATTTTATTGGTGTTTATTGGAGTACTAACTATGATGTTGTTATATATTTCTACTATATTAGCAAAAGGAGTATCAAAACCAATAGAAATTCTTTCAGAAAAAGTTAAAGAGTTTGAACTTGGAAATATAAATGTTCAATTTCAAATTGATACAGAAAATGAAGTAGGAACATTATCAAAGGGATTAGAAAGTTTTAAAATATCGATTCTTGAACTTTTTAGAAAGGTCATGCAAGAAGAAAAGCAGAAGTCAAAATTGGAACTTCAAATAATGCAGTCACAGATTAAACCACATTTTTTATATAATACTCTTGGATCAATTAAGCATCTAATTGATATGGATAGGAATAGTAAAGCAAGTGAAATGTGTGCAGCTCTTTCAAAATTTTATATGATAGGTCTTAGTGGAGGTAGAGATATTATTTATGTGAGTGAAGAAGTTGAGCATATTAGAAATTATCTTAAAATTCAACAAATGAGATATGATAAAGAGTTTGAATTTTATATTAATATAAGTAATGATATCTTGAATGAAAAAATGTTAATCCTTACTTTACAACCTATAGTTGAAAATGCAATATATCATGGGATTAAAGGAAAAGAAGGCCTTGGGACAATTATCTTATCAGGGAATAAAAAGGGTAATATGATGATATTTGAAGTATATGATGATGGTTTAGGAATGAGTGAAGAAGAACTAAATGATTTGATAGTATCTATTAAATATAGTAGAAAAGATCAACAATTAAAAAGTTTTGGACTAAGAAATGTAAATAGTCGATTAAAGTTATATTTCGGGAATAATGAAAAAATGAGTTTTAATAGTATAAAAAATGAATTTACACAGGTAATTATAGAAATTCCTATAGAAATGGACAAGAAAGGAGGAGAGAAATATGTGTAGACTTTTTATCGTTGAAGATGAAGAGATTATAAGAGAAGGTATTGAAAAAAATATAGATTGGAAATCTAATGATGTTGATATAGTTGGAACGGCAGGAAATGGAAGAGCATGTATAGAAAAATTAGAATTATGTATGCCAGAGGTTATATTATCAGATATAAAGATGCCTTTTATGGATGGAATGGAATTAGTGGAATATCTCTATGAATTCTATCCACAGATAAAAGTGGTGTTATTAACTGCATTTGATGAATTTGAGTATGCAAAGAAGGCATTAAATTATAAAGTATGTCAGTATATTATGAAATATGAAGAAAATGAAAAAATATTAACAGCTGTTTTAAAAGCTGGAAAGGAATACAAAGTATCTTTGAGTCAAATGGAGAGAGTAAAGCAAAGTGAAGTATTATTAGAAAATAAAATATTAAGGGACCTATTGTTTTATGATGAGAAATCAGAAGAAATAGAAAAAAATTTATTGAATAGCAAAATAAATTTTTTATATGATGATTTTTTTGTTACATGTATTTTAATAAAAGAATCTAAGAATATGGTAGAAGGATATAATCTTTTGCAAAAAGATATTAAAAACTTGAACTGTGAATTTAATTTATACTTTTGTAAGGCAGAGCAAAAATTATATGTCATAACTAACTTTGATAGAAAGAATTTGGATTTATTTAGGGAATTTATCGGAAAATTAGATTATTTATTAAGGAAAGAAATGCATATATTTCAATTAAAAGCAGTTGTGGGACAAGTCTATAAAGGAATAGAAGGTATAAATAAATCCTATGATGAAGTAAATGATGTAATATCTTTATATCAAGTGAACCATCATTTTGATAAAGATGAAAAAATTATTATAGTCAATAACAATGAGAATACGAATAAGAAAACTGTAAAACAAATAATGGATTATATTAATGAGCATTACCAAGAGAAAAATATATGTTTAGATACAATTGCAAAAAATGTACATTTAACACCTTCATATGTTAGTACTTTGTTTAAAAAAGAAAAAAGTATTAATATTTCTGATTATATTATAAAGATACGGATTGAAAGAGCAAAATATTTATTGATGACTACTGATATGAAAACATATGAGATATCTGATGAAATAGGATATGTTAATTCTCAATATTTTAGTGTGTTATTTAAAAGAAATACAGGCTTATCACCAACAGAATATAGGCAGGAAGTTAGTGATAAGCTAAATGAAAATTTTGATATATAAAAAAATAAAAGTATAAATAATTATGCAATAACAAGATTTTAGAGGAGGTATATAAAATGAAATATAATAATCCCGTAATTAAAGGATTTTACCCAGACCCTAGCGTGTGCAAAGTAGGAGATAATTATTACCTTGTATGTAGTTCTATGCAGTATTTTCCCTCTGTTCCGCTTTTTGAAAGCAAGGATCTTATTAATTGGAGACAAATTGGACATTGTATTACAAGAAAAAGCCAAATTGAACTTGATAAGATAGAAAGTTCAGGTGGGGTTTTTGCGCCTACAATAAGGTATAATGAAGGACGTTTCTATATGACTACTACCAATGCTACAAGTCAGCAGAATTTTTATATATGGACTGACAATATTCTTGGAGAATGGTCAGAACCAATATATGTAGATCAAGGTGGGATTGACCCATCCTTATACTTTGAAGATGGAAAAACATATTTTATGAGTAATGGAGCAGATGATGATGGAATTATTGGTATCCTACAATGTGAAATTGATATTAAAACAGGCAAAAAGTTAACATCAAGTCGTACAATATGGCAAGGTACAGGTGGACGAT
Source organism: Clostridium sp. SHJSY1 (assembly GCF_031626875.1). Classification (NCBI taxonomy): domain Bacteria; kingdom Bacillati; phylum Bacillota; class Clostridia; order Eubacteriales; family Clostridiaceae; genus Clostridium; species Clostridium sp. SHJSY1. The sequence goes on along the minus strand of NZ_JANDMF010000006.1, from coordinate 120,029 downwards.
TTCTTGAGGGACCACATCTTTATAAAATAGATGGAAATTATTATCTTATGGCTGCAGAAGGAGGAACTGAATTTGGTCATATGATAACATATTCACGTGGTAAGTCTCCTTATGGTCCTTTTGAATCATATCCATGTAATCCTGCTTTGACAAATCGTAATTTAGGGGGATATGAAATACAAGGGGTAGGTCATGGGGACCTTATTCAAGATAAAAATGGAGAATGGTGGATTCTTCATCTTGGTTTTAGACAAATAGGGCAATGGCTTACTTATCACCACCTTGGACGAGAGGTTTTCTTAACTCCAGCTAAATTTCATGATGATGGATGGTTTACAGCAGGACACAATGGCACAACAAGTAAGTGTTTTGATATAAATAGCATTAATAACAGTGTTGTTCAAGAGGAGAAAGTGTATTATACTTTTGAAAATACAAAATGGGACAATGAGTGGTGCTATTTACGTTTCCCGAAAACTGAGAATTATCTAGTTGGAGAAAATAATCTAAAACTTAAAGGAACAGAAGTAACCTTGGATATGGTAGATTCACCAACATTTATAGGGATTCGACAAAAAGACTTTAATGCAGTTATTTCTTGTAATGTATGTATATCAGAGGGTGAGGCAGGTATTACAATATATATGGATGAAAATCAGCATTATGATTTAGCAATAAGAAAAAGTGAAAATGGGTATGAAGTAATTGAACGACTTAATATAGGTGATGTTAAGTCTATAGAAAAAGTTGCAGATTTGAAAGATATTAATACAGCTTCACTTGTTATTCGAGCAAATAATCAATTCTATAACTTCTTTAATAAAGTAGATGGTGAGGAAATCTTGCTTGGCACAGCACAAACTAAGTATCTTTCTTCAGAGGTTGCTGGTGGATTTACAGGGGTTATAATTGGGTTGTATGCTTATGATGAACAATGTGATAGTTATGCAGAATTCACGAATTTTAGTTGTGAATATCTTTAATAAGGTAGAAAGATAAGTATAAAAATTAAATATATTATATTGAATTATCTAAACTAAAACAAAGCTTGGACCTAATCAAATGTGGTACAAGCTTTTTCATTAATTATAAAAAAACAAAATAAATATAACTCAAAAAACATAAAATAACAAACAACAAACAATAAATAGTTTATTTATTAATAAGAGCTAATAAATCATAATAAATCTATGAGAAATAAATGAAGTGTATTAGGCAAATAATGGAGGGAAATTGATGATGTCTAAAATGTAAAGGATTTAATATTTGTTAAAAGATCATATTTTGAAATCAGGAGGGTATTTAATGGCTCAAGTTAATAATTTAAACACTAGAATTTCAACAAAAGAAAAGATAGGATATGGGTTTGGAGATTTTGCATGTAATCTTATTTATGCAAGTATTTCAAGTTATCTTTTATTTTTCTACACTGATGTATTTGGATTAACATCAAGTGTAGCTGCATTTATGTTTTTTGTAGTACGTATTTTAGATGCAGTCACAGATCCTATAATAGGGGTTATTATTGATAAAACCAATACTAAGCATGGTAAGTTTAGACCATTTCTATTATATGGTGCAATACCATTTGCTATTTTAGCTATACTTTGTTTCAGTACTCCAGCACTAAATGATGGTGCTAAAGTAATTTATGCTTATGCAACATATATAGCATTATCAATTTGTTACACATTTATTAATGTACCTTATTCAGCTTTAACTTCAGCAATGACACAAGATCAACAAGAATCTGTTAGTGTAACTACTTTTAGAACATTTTTAGCTAATGTTGGACAAGTGATTGTTTCATTTTGTGTGCCTTTATTAGCTGGTTTATTTTCAAAATCAATGAGTTTAGGTAAGAGTTGGCAACTTACAATGGTTATTATAGCTACACTTGGAGGTATACTATTACTTATATGTTTTAAGACTACAAAGGAAAGAGTAGTAGTTCCTTCATCACATACAAAAATTAAGTTTACTGATATTTTTGAACAGTTTAAAGTTAACATGCCATTAGTAGTTTTAAGTGTATTTTTCTTTGTTATTTATGGTGTAAAGTCGGTTGTTAGCTCAACAGGAATTTATTATGTCACATATTATGTAGGAATGCCAGGACTTGTTAAATGGTATTCTGCCATTGGAACATTCCCAGCATTGTTAATTATCCCTTTTATACCTAAATTAAGTAGAATGTTAACTAAAAAGCAGCTTATGACAATATCTATAGTAACTGACATTATAGGAATGGTAGGATTATTTTTGTGTCCAAGTAATTGGGTGATATTAATATTTATTTCACGTGGAATTGCTTCTGTTGGTAATGGTATGATTAGTGCCTTTATGTGGTCTTTGATTCCAGAAGTAGTTCAGTATGGTGAATGGAAAACTAATAAACGTTTAGGTGGTATGATTTATGCTGTTATAGGCTTCTTCTTTAAATGTGGAAATGCGCTTGGTGGTATGATTCCAGGACTTGTTTTAGCAGCTACTGGCTATGTTGCAAATCAAACACAAACACCTGTAGCAATACATGGAATTCTTATTGCAACAGCAGTTATACCAATTTGCCTTTATACATTAGCTATAATTTGTATGAGATTCTATAACTTAGATAAAGAAACATACAATAAAATTTCTAAGGAATTATTAGAAAGAAATGCAAGAGAATTAGAGAAAGAAATTAATTTTTAATTAGGAGTGATATTAATGCAGTTTATACGTAATCCAATTTTAGAAGGATTTAATCCAGACCCGTGTATAGTAAAGGCAAAGGGGAAATATTATATTGCTGTTTCTACCTTTGAATGGCTGCCAGGAGTAAGAATTTATGAATCAGAGGATTTAGTAAATTGGGATTATTGTTCATCAGTTTTGACAGATGAAACTTTAATAAATTTACAAGGTAATCCAAAGGGATGCAGTATTTGGGCACCTCATTTAACTTATTCAGATGATACTTTCTATCTTGTGTATACTGATGTAAAAAGTACTAAAGTGCCATTTAAAGATGTAAATAATTATCTTACCACATCAAAAGATATAAAAGGGCCTTGGAGTGTACCTATTTATTTAAATAGTTCAGGCTTTGATCCAGCGTTATTTCATGATGAAACAGGAAAAAAGTGGGTATTAAATGAAATTTGGGATTATAGAATTAACACACGAAATAGATCTTCTGGAATTGTTCTTCAAGAATTTGATATAGACAAAAATGAATTAGTGGGAGAAGTGTATAAAATATTTGATGGAACTGAGCATAAAAAAACAGAGGCACCTCAAATATATAAACATGGAGAATATTATTATCTTTTAACTGCTGAAGGGGGAACAGAAGAGGGTCATATGGTCACAGTGGCTAGATCAAAGGAGATTACAGGGCCTTATGAAGTTGATCCACAAAATCCAATGCTTACATCTAGGGATAATTCAGATTTACTTCTTCAATGTTCAGGACATGCTAGTTTAGTTGAAACAGATAAAGGGGAGTGGTATTTAGCTCATTTGTGTACAAGACCTATTTTAGGAAAGTACCCTATACTTGGAAGAGAAACTGCTCTTCAAAAGGTTATTTGGGCAGAAGATGGATGGTTAAGGCTTATTCATGGAGGACATTCTCCAGCAGTAAATATTGAACTACCACAAGACTTTAATGGTGAGATCAAGGAGAAAAGTAATAGATTTTTTGATGATTTTAGTTGTGATGAATTGAAAAGTGAGTGGAGTACCCTGAGATTATTTCCTAATGATAAATGGATAAATATAGATAAGGAAAAGTCTATACTTAATATCTGGGGAGGAGAATCACCTCAAAGTACTTTTGATCAGCATATTATAGGAATTCGTCAAAGAGATATTAAGTTTAGTTCAGAAACTGAAATTAAATTTAATCCTAAGAGCTACTTAGAACTTGCAGGTTTAATATTATATTTGGACATAATGAATTATATTTATTTATACCTATCTTATGATGAAGAAAAAGGAATTGTGGCTCAAATAATGAAGACTGTGAAAGATGAATTTTCTATATTGCCTGTTAAAATTCCTGTAAGTGGAGAAGTAGTAAAACTTCAAGTAGAGGTGGATGGAATAAATGCAAAGTTTAGTATAGCCGATAAAGGGAAACAAGAATTTTTATCTGAAGAAGATATAAGCTTTTTATCAGGTGGGTTTACAGGAAACTTTATTGGATTAACAGTAAATAATTTGGGAAAAAAGAATGGATGTATGGCGGAATTTAGATATTTTAACTATGTGCCAAAATAAAATATAAATTTGATTAAATGCAGTAGATTTTAGTTTTAAAATTTACTGCATTAAAATACATAGAAAGGGGTTAAAAAATATGATAGGAAAGAAAAGTCTATGTAAGTTTGCTGGTGTTGTTTTTATGAGTTTTATTTTTACATCAGTTAATGGAAATAGTGCTTATGCAACTAAACAAGAAGTGAGTATACCTCAGAAACTCCAAATTATTAATCAATCTATTACAGATAATAAAGTTACATTAATATGGGAGAAGCCTGATGATTATACAGGTATTAGAAATTATAATATCTATGAAAATGGATATAAAGTTGGGGATGCGAATAGTGGGAGTAGAGTTGCAAAACAGTATCTAGACAAGTTTTATAATGATAGTACAAATTCTGATGCTGTAAAAATTGGTATTCACAATTATACTGTAACAGGACTTGAGCCAAATACTAAATACAATTTTACTATTCGAGCAATAGATAAGGATGGTAATGAATCAAAAGATAGCGAAGGCATAACAGTTGAAACAGCTTCAGAGGAAAAGGTATTTAATGTTTTAGATTATGGAGCAAAAGGGGATGGGACAAGCATTGATACTAAAGAAATTCAAGATGCTATCAATGCTTGTGCAAATGGTGGAACAGTATTAATTCCCAAAGATAAAACTTTTAAAACGGGCCCTATTTCATTAAAAGGAAATATGACATTTAAAGTTGATGGAGTTTTATTTGCTTCAGAAAATGCTGATGAATATCCTTATGGAGATATTACAAAAGTGAGTAAGGCAACTCCACTCATTAAAGGTAATAGTGACAATATTCGAATAGTTGGAAGTGGAGTTATTGATGGTAATGGATGGTTAGAAGATACTGCAGCAAATGATCCAAATGGATTTTTTGTATCATTACCAAGCAGTTCAAAAACTGTTGAACAAAATGGGAAATTAGCAGCTAACCAGTACAAAAAGGCAATTAAGGAGTATGGATTTTCTGTTGCAGATGCTTATAGGACACGTTCTAATCTTATAGAAATGAATGATGTGAAAAATTTGTATCTAGGAGATGGGTTAACACTTAAGAACCCTTCACAACACACAGTAACAAATAATAGATGTAATAATGTTGTATTAAATGGTCTAAAAATGGAGACTTATAATTGTAATAATGGGGATGGTTCAGGTCTTGTAAATGGGAAAGGACTAACTGTAGTTGATAGTGTTTTAGATACTGGAGATGATAATGTTGCATTTAATGCAGGAAAAGGTTTGACAGATTCTAAAAATGAACCAACGGAAAATATATGGATTTTTAATAACTATTTTGGTAGAGGTCATGGAGCTGTAGTTTGTGGTAGTGGTACTGCTGCATGGATTCAAAATATATTAGCTGAAGATAATGTTTTAAATGGAACTGGTACAGGCCTTCGCTGTAAAAGTAGCCAAGGCAATGGCGGAGGTGCTAGAAATATTATATTTAGAGATACAGCTATGAAAGATTTGACTGATAATGGTGGACAACCATTTATATTTACAAGTCAATATAATGGAGATTTACCAAGTAATCCAGTGTCAGAGCCGCCATTATTTAAAGATATCAAAATTAAAAATTGTTCTGTTGATGGTGCCAAAGGAAATGCAATAATGATACAAGGATTACAAAATGGTGAGCATAATAATATTGATTTTTATAATGTAAAGTTTAAAAATACTAAACCTGCTTTATTAGATTATGCAAAAAATTGCACATTTAAAAATGTAACTTTTGATGAATCCTTAATTAACCCATGGATAATTACAAACAGCACAAAACTAAAATTTAAGGGAAAGACTACAATGAATGTAGATTAATAAAAAACAAAGGGAAGAGAAATAGAAAACAAAAATGAAGGGGGGACTACTCATAAAATGAGTAGTAAAAGGAGATATGAAAAGAGAGATAAAAAAGAGAAAAATTCTATCTATTTTTATTGCAGTCTTTATGTGTACAGGGCTTAGTCCATTAACAAGAAATTTAGTGTATGGAGCAGAAGAATCAAATGAAATTACAACAAATGTAGTTACTGATAAAATTAATAATAAAAAGCTTTATGCTCCAACTAATCTACGTGAATCACCAGCTTCAGCAACAGAGCGTTCGGTTGTATTAATTTGGGAAAAGCCTGTTGAGTATTCTAATGTTACAGGGTATACAATTTACTGTGAAGGAAAAAAGGTTGGAGAAACCAATAAAACTTATTACAAAATGAAGGGACTAGATGAATATAAAGAATATAAATACACAGTAAAAGCCCATGATGCAGATGGAGTAGAATCTGAAAGTAGTAATGATGTTACTATTAAAACTGAAAAGAAAGGAAAAATTCTTAATGTAAAAGATTATGGCGCTGTTGGAGATGGAACTACGAAAGATACTGTAGCAATCCAAAAGGCAATAGATGATTGTCCAAGTGGAGGAACAGTACTTTTACCAGAAGGAAAGTTTTTAAGTGGAGCTTTAAATCTTCACGATGATATGACTTTTTATGTAGCTCAAAACTCACAACTTATACCAAGTACAGAATTAAGTGACTACCCATGGACTTCAGCTAGACATGATATAGAAGATATATATGATCCTAATAGTCCAACTTTGGGAAATCCAGCCTTTGGAAGTCTTTTAAATGCTGGTACAATGGACCATACAAAAGGTGCAACTACTCATAATATCAAAATTATAGGGGAGGGTACTATTGGAGATGAAGATAATGGTTTAAAACTTAGAGAAGCTTATGATGCATTTTGTGCTGATAAAGAACATAATAAAGCATCACATTATGGTGGAGGAAGTTTAATTAGTCTAAAGAACTGCTCAAATGTTTATATGGATGGAGTTCATATTAGAAATGGAATGATGTGGACAATAGTTCCTATATATAGTAGTGATATAACATCATATAACCTAGACATTACAACAACTGTTCATAATGGTGATGGCTTTGATCCAAATTCATCTAATAATGTATATATGTTAGAAAATAACTTTTCAACTGGCGATGATTGTTCAGCAATTAAATCTGGAAAAGATGCAGAAGGTCGTCAAATAGGAATTCCATCTAAAAATATATATTATCGTGGGTGTGTATTTAATGCAGGACATGGAGGAATTACATTAGGTAGTGAAATGTCTGGAGGTATAAGTGATATATATGGAGAAGATTGCACTCTTGTTCCTGTTGAACTTAAAGATGGAGCTACAAATAATGGGATACGTGTAAAAGTGAGTCCATCAAGAGGTGGATATATTAGAAATTTACAATTGAGAGATTCTATATGTAATAAAATATCTGTAATAACCAATTATGATAAGCAAGCTGGAGCAACTGAAGGAGTAGCATTACCTGATATATCTAATTTTCAATTTACCAATATTACAGGATTAACAGGTAGTTCAGATTATATATTAGATTTAAATGGTTCAAATTTTGGAAATAGCATTTCATATTTAAGAGACTTACAATTTACCAATTGTAGTTTTGTTAAGGCTAATTTGAATTCTTGTGAAAATGTATTCTTTAAGAACTGTAATTTTGCAAATGGAGTAGTAGAAACAGCAAGTAAAAATATCCAAACTTTATCAGAAAGTAAAGGAGAAAAGGCAACTAATGATAGTTCAGATGTAAGTAATTTATTATTAAGTGTAAATGGAGAAAAGTCAGCAATTACAGAAAAAGATGGCTCATTAAAAATTAATGCAATAGTGCTTCCAGATACAGTAGAAGATAAATCTGTTAAATGGAGTGTATGTAACTTAGATTATTCAAGTACTGATATAGCAAAAATTTCTGAAGATGGAGTGGTTACAGCTAAGAAAAATGGTACAGTACTAGCAGTTGCCACCTCAAAAGGGGATTCAAGCATTAAGGGAATATTGCCAATTAAAATTACTGGACAAGAAACATTCAAAGGTTTTGAAACAGTTAAGGTTTCAACAATTATTGGGCATGCACCATCATTACCTAAAGCAGTATATGCAACTTATGATGATAATTCAGTTGTTCCTATGGAAGTAAAATGGGATGATGTAGATTCATCTGAGTATAAGAAAGATGGTAGCTTTGAAGTAAAAGGCACAGTTTCAGGGTCAAATCATAAAGCTAAAGCAAAGATTAAAGTTGAAAAAAATGATATAGACGAAATAGAAACAGCTATAGTTAAAGCTACTCCAGGGAAAATTCAGTTTCCCAAAAAGGTTAGTGCATTATATAAAGATGGAACAAGAAAAGAATTATCAGTGAAATGGGATAAAGTTGATCCATCACAATATGAAAATTCATCAGTTTCTGGATTTGAAGTGAAAGGAACAGTAAAAGGAACATCTAAAAAAGCTTGTGCTAAGGTTTCAGTTTTGCCATTAGATTCAGATTCAGATGTAATACTTGTAGCACAGGATGGAACAGGTGATTTTGATAATATAAAGGATGCAGTAAATTCTATTTTAAAGGATAATAACAAGGAAAAGATAGTTTTTGTGAAAAATGGAGTGTATCATGAAAAATTATTAATAGATTGTCCAAATGTAACTCTCATAGGAGAAAGTGCTGATGGTACTCGTATTTCTTTTGATGATAGCCCTATGAAGAAAGATTCATCAGGAAATGTTTTGGGAACTTACAATGATTATACAATGCAAGTTACTGGAGACAATTTCACAGGTAAAAATATTACTATAGAGAATGCTGCTGGATCAAAGGTAGGACAAGCTGTTTCTTTGGACTTAATTGCTGATAAAGCAAGATTCTTTGGATGTAAGATATTAGGATATCAAGATACTTTGCTCACAAGAAATAAAACAGATAGTTCAACTACTAGCAATATACCAGATCAGCCAACAGTAAGTGTATGTAGGTCGTATTTTAAGGATTGTGAAGTTGCAGGTTCAGTAGATTATATTTTTGGTGCTGGAAAAGCTGTTTTTGATAATTGTGATATCCATTCACGCTTAGGTGGATATGTAACAGCAGCATGTACACCAGAAAATCAAGATTATGGATATGTATTTTTAAATTGTAAATTAACAGCAGAATCTCTACTAAAAGATAAAAAGGGTGTATATCTTGGTAGACCATGGCGTCCATATAGTTCAGTTGCTTATATAAATTGCAGTATGTGGGATCATATTAATGCCACTGGATGGAACAATTGGGGGAAGGTATCAAATGAAACTACAGCAAGATACTCAGAATATAACAGTAAGAATTTAAATGATAATCCTCTTGATTTATCTTCACGTGTGACATGGGAGAAGAAACTTACAGCTGATGAAGTATCATCATATACCATTCCTAAACTTTTAGGTGAATCTGATAATTGGGATCCAACAGAGAAATAAAATTATTGAAGCCCAATAATTTTATTTATAATAAAGCACAGTGTAAAAAGCTGTGTTTTTAATTTTTACATTTGTCTATAAAGTATATTTCACATAATTTTACACAATGTTCACATACAAATTAGATATCAGCTACATAATTATTCCTTATTATTATAACTATACCAGATATACAAATTATATTATAAATTAATAGATGGAGGGATTATTATGAATAAGTCTTTAAAAATGAAAATTTGTCTAACACTAGCAGTAACAATGGGAAGTTATATGATTTTTAGTGGAGCTAACATAGCTAGATTAAGCAATCCTCAAGCAGCAGAAGTTTCATCAACTGCTACACCACCAAGTGGTCCACCACCCGATGGACAGGGAGGAGGACAACCTGGAGGCGGACAAACTGAAGTTGTAGGAACTGCTACTTATAGTCAAAGTGGAGGAACTGAGTCAAAATATAATGAAATAATAACTGCATCAGATTCCGATGTGTCACCAGTTATAGTAAGTGATAGTGGTAACTTAACTCTTGGAAATTCAACAATATCAAAAACAGGAGGAGATACAACTTCAGGAGATTCAAGTAATTTCTATGGATTAAATGCTGGAGTTGTAGCCAAGTCAGCTAGTACAATAACATTAAAAGATAGTAAAGTTACTACAAATGCAGAAGGTGCAAATGCTATTTTCTCAACAGGAACAGGATCAACTATTAATGTAGAAAATGTGGAGATTAATACTACTCAAAATTCATCTCGTGGATTAGATGCAACACAAAAAGGAACTATAAACGCTAAGAATGTTAAAATAACAACTAAGGGGGCTCACTGTGCGGCTCTGGCAACAGATAGAGGTGAAGGAACTGTAACAGTAAGTAATACTTCAGGGACAACAGCTGGGGAAGGTTCTCCAGGAATATATTCAACAGGAAATATTACAGCTACTGATTCTAACTTTGCAGCTACAGGGTCTGAAGCTGCTGTAATAGAAGGAAAAAATTCTATTACTTTAACTGATACAAGTATTTCAGGAAATTCTAAACATGGAGTTATGTTATATCAAAGTACTTCAGGAGATGCAGCAGTTGGAACTAGCACATTCACAACAACTAGAGGGTCAATTACTACATCAGTAGGACCAATGTTCTATGTAACTAATACTGATGCTGTAGTAAATTTAAATAATACTAACCTTAAAAATACTGGGGATAGTCTTGTTTTAATTGATGCAGAAGGTAATGATAATGGAATGTGGGGAACAGCAGGGGCTAATCCAGGAAATTTAACTTTTAATACAACTTATCAAACAATGGAAGGAAATGTTGTATGTGATAAAATTAGTACTGTAAATATGAATTTGAAGAATAATACTTATTATACTGGTACAATAGATACTGAAAATACAGGAACAGTTAACTTAACCCTTGATGAAACTAGCATGTGGACTGTTAATGGAACTTCATATTTATCAGCATTTACTGATAGTGATACTAGTTTAAGTAATATAAAAGATAATGGAAATACAATTTATTATGATTCAACAAATTCAGCAAATAGTTGGTTAAATGGGCAAACATATACTTTAAATGGTGGTGGAGTACTAACACCAGCAAAATAAAATGGATTTAAAAGAAAAGCTATCTAATTAGAAATGTCTGTTAGATAGCTTTTTCTTGTGGTAAATTTAGTTTGGAATATGCTGGGATTAATAGAGATTATAAAAGAAAATTTAATTAATTTAAACAATAGAGCAAATAACGTTAAAGCATTAGTATTAATATTCGATAAATATCTTAGAAGTAGATAGAAGCATTATTAAAATATAATATAGTAATCAGTGAAATGTAGTAATGAATATAGAAGCTAATGGGGAAGCTAAATGTGATTATTTAGGAGGGTGTAGGATGGATGTATATGTAGCTAGGCAGGCCATATTAGATGTTAATAAGGAAGTTGTTGCTTACGAACTTCTTTTTAGAAATAGCAATAATAACAAATTTAATCATGTAGAAAATACAAATCCAACTTTAGAGGTAATTAGAAATAGTTTTTCTGTAATAGGTTTAGAAAAAGTTACAGAAGGAAAAAGAGCCTTTATTAATTTTGATGGAGAATTGATAAATTCAGGATTTATTGAAGCTTTCCCCAAAGATAGTATTGCAATAGAAATATTAGAATCAGTGGAACCAGATGAAAGAATAATTGAATCTTGTAAAGTTTTGAAAGAAAAAGGTTATGTCATTGCTTTGGATGATTTTTGTTATACAGAAGAATTTGATGAATTAATAGAATATGTAGATATTATAAAAGTTGATTTTATTCTAACAAAAGGAAAAGAAAGAAAAGAAATTATAGAAAAGATAAAAAATGAGAAAATAAAGTTTCTTGCAGAAAAGGTAGAAACAGAAGAGGAGTTTAAAGAAGCAATAGAATACGGATATTCTTATTTTCAAGGGTATTTTTTCTGTAAACCAGTAATTATTGAAGGCAAAGATATTTCAGGCTACAAATTCACCTATATGAGCTTAATAAATGAATTAAATAAAGATAATGTTGATATTAGAAAAATTGAGAATCTAATTAAAAATGATGTTTCCCTTTCATACAAATTACTAAAAGCAGCAAATTCAGCTCATTTTTCATTAAAGAGAAAAATCACTTCAATTGGAGATGCAATAATAATTATTGGAATAAAAGAATTAAAGAAATGGTTATTTATAATAACTCTTCAAAATATGGGAGAAAGTAAGATTGGTGAACTTGTTAAAATGTCTCTTATTAGAGCTTTCTTTGGAGAGTTATTAAGTTACAAAATTAAGGAAGAAGTATCTAGTTTTGATGCATTTATAACGGGAATGTTTTCTTTAATTGATGCACTTATGAATATACCAATTGAAAAAGTTTTAGGCGACTTACCTGTTTCAAATGATGTTAGAGAAGCTTTGTTGAAAAAAGATAACACCCTTTCGGAGATATTAAAATTAATTGTAGAATATGAAAATGGAAATTGGGAAGAAGTGAATAGATTAGTTGGAAAGTTTGGATTGGATGAAAGATTTGTGAGAGAATGTTATTTAGAAGCCATAATAAGTATTGATGGAATAGAAGGACAATAATTATTAATAAAATATTTTATCAGCCTATAAAGGTGCATGAATCCTTAAAATAAAGGAATTTATGCACTTTTTGTATTATTGTTTATTAATACTATGTTTCAAACTATTAATTGAAATATAATATATAATTTATAATTATATGTTGTATTTTATTAAGTAAATATATTATAATTTGTCTATATATATCAAAAAATAGAAGCTGAATAAGTAGAGTTTCAACAGTAAAGTGCAAATATAAAAAGTTAAGTAATTCTTACATTTCTATAATAAATCTTATCTAGTGGGTTAATGAATTTTATGAGGACAAAAACTTGTTGTCAAAAGAAAAATATTTATCTATATATACATATGTTTCTAAAGGTATGTAAAAATTTCAAACAAGTTATTATATAGTATAGCTTTAGTTCTTAAAAACGCAATATAAGATTCTATAAATAGATACTAAATATGGGGGATAAAAATGAATAATGAACTTAAGGAAGCTTTTGAGATTATTATAAATTGTCAGATAGAGGATAGGAATGATAAAGTATATCAGCACTATTTTTGGGCAAGTGGTTTTGCTTGGCGCATATTAGAATATTTGAAAAGAGCTGATATTTCGGAAGGTACTCTTAGAATGGAAGAGGGGTCAGACATTAATGTTATCTATGATAAGCATATTATAGATGTAAATAACTCATTAATTGAGATGAAGGAAGAATATTTTTCTCAGTTTGGAGAAGAAATAGTAGATGAAATTAATAAAGAAACAATTCTGATTGGAGATAAAGCATATTTAAAAGGAGCAAGTCTTATAGATGTTGTCAAAAAATACAACATAGATATGAGTGAGAGTGAAGAATTTGAATATGCCATAGTAGTAACTAGAATTCATACAGATGGAACATTGTATAATGCATTAGATTCTTTGTTTTGTACATCAATTGAATATGATGATATTAAAAACTTTAATGACCATGATAAAAAGCTAGATAATGAATGGAAAGCAATTTTTGAAAATATTAAGGAACCTTTTAAATCTAAACTTGCTTGTTTTTTTGTGGATAATGAAACTGCAAAGTTTGAAGGTGCAATTTGCTATAACTCAATCAATAATAAAGGATTATTTAGTGAATTTGTAAAAGAAGAGGGAAATGATTGTGTTATTCAATTATTTTTTGGAGAATCACATGGATCAACTTTTATACTTGAAGTAAATGATGATAGTATTTTAGCTAAGTTAAGTAGATAGGGGAGGATTTATGAAGTTATATATAAATGTAAAACAAGCTGGGTCACGTAAAAATTTTATAACAAAAGAAGAGATAATTTTAGATGTGATTCCAGAAACCCTTAGAGAATTAATTGGAAAAATCGTAACTAAAAATGTTGAAGAATTTAATGAAAACTTAAAAAAGGAAAGAATAGTAGATTATTTAACTGGGCAACAAATTGAAGGAAAGGCAAATGAAGGCAAAGTTTCATTTGGAACTATATATAATGAAGATACACAAGATTTAAATAAGGCTATAGATACAGCATTGCTTGCGTATGAAGATGGATTATATAAGGTTTTTGTTGGTGATGAGGAGACAGAATGTCTAGATTCACCATTAATAGCAAAAAATGAAGACGTTTTAACATTTATAAAACTTACTATGCTTTCAGGCAGACTATGGTAAAGAAAGGAACAAAAGATTATGTATTTTTATGGAGAAAACCAAGTATTAGTCAATAAATATTTGAAAAACATCATTAGTAAAAAAGAGTTAGATGGAACAGAGATAATACAAGCAATTTATGATAATATTAATGCTAATTATAATAAAAAAGAAATTACATATGAGAATTTAGTAAATCTTTTATGGGATGATAATATAAATTCAATTGAAGAAGTATTTGAAGGAGATAAATATAAAGCTTTAGAGATGCTTTTTGGAGAAGATGCAGGTACTTTTAAAGAAATTTGGAATAGTATAACAAAATATACATACTCTATTGGATACTATAGAAGATCTTATAGAACAAAAATATCATCAAAGTTGTATCTAAGAAAAAATATAGATAAGTTAGAGGAATTTATATACTTAAAAGCTTTAGGATTTTCATTAGATAAATATTTTGAAAATAATAAAGAAAACTATCAAGGGGTATCAGTAATTTCAGATATCTTAGCTGTAAAAATTGATAATGTATTAGATAAAATTAAAGAAATAATTTATAGTGATAATAATACAGCTATTGTTACAAGAGAAATAATTAAAGGACTATTAATGAGTGAGAAAAAAGAAGCTCACATATTAGTAGGAGAACTTTTATTAGCAGCAAAACTTCAAGAAGGATTAAGACAAGCTATAACTGAAAGTTTAGATGAAGGTTCAAAAGAAGGATTCTTATATATATTAAAAGTTATAATAGATAACAAACTAACAAGATTTTCATCTGTAGTTAGAGCTTTTGATGTTTGGACAGGACTAAGTCTAGAGGTAGAAAAACCAAAGGTTATAGAAAAATGTTTTAATGCAGCGTATAGTTGTTTAACAGATGAAACATATAAAAATTCATGTTTGGAGTCAGATGATAATTTACTTATATATATAGGAATATGGTCAGTTGCATTTGATGAAGTAGAAGATGTTAATCAAGTATTAAATAAACTTCTAAGTGGTGAGGTTGTATATAAAAAGCTAGTAGCATTGCAATTTTTGAATCAAACACAGTTTAATGGCTTTAGACATAAAATAGGCTGTGAAATGTTAGAAGATAGCGATTTAGAAGTAGTTACATTAGCTATTAAAAATATATTTAGTGATTTAAGTACTTATAGTTTAAACAATAATAAAAGTGGATTTGAAGTATATAAAAATTTAGGTGGAAATTATTATGGAGTAGAGCTTTTCAATAAATTAAAAAGAATAGTGGATAAAATGCCTAAAAAAGAAATTATATTTAATGAAAGTGTATTTTCTTGGGTTAATCTAAAACTTACTAAAGCTGAAGTTATGGAAAAGATGATGTTGTCTATAGGGGTAAATCCTGAAAGTGAGTTTTTAGATATACTTATTGATTATAAAGATAAAATGAGTGTATATGGAAGAGAAGTATTAACAAGAATATTTTTAAAGAAACCTAAGAATATCAAGCAAAAAATAGCATTAATAGAATCTTGTGGAGACAGAGGGCAAGGAGTTAGAGAGGCTGCATTTAAAGTGGTAAATACTCTAAGTTTAACTGTAGAAGATTATATTTACGTTGAAAATTTATTGAAATTTAAATCAGGAGATTTAAGAAAAAGTGCAATAAAATTATTGTTAAAGCAAAACAGTAAAGAACTTTTAAGTACAATAAAAAAATTAGTAGACAGTAAAGATGAAAATAAAAAATTAGCTGCTGTAGATATAGTTAATGCAATAGATGGAGATAAAAATCATGAGGAAATATTTAATGAGTCTTTAGAAGTTATATCATCTATGAGTGATATGATGCAAAAGGGCAAGATATTAACAAAAAATATTTCTAAAGATGAAAAAGATATTAAGCATTTTAAAAATGGATTTAGATTATATGAGCCTTCAAAAATATTTGTACCTGAAAAGATTAGAAAAAATAATAGATTTAATATAAAAAGTAAATTGAACTCCACATCTTGTGAAGTTATAAACATATTAACTGAATTTGGGGAACTAATTTATGAAAATAGAGATTTAGAATATGAGACAGTAAATTGGGATGATAGTAAAATAATGATTACCTTAGGTGGTTCAAATTATTTAAGACCTTTTAATAGAGAGAATATTGGATTAGATAATTATCCTATTGCAGATAAAGTAAGAGAATTTGCAAAGAAAAATAAGTTAGATTGGTGGAAAGTTATTGAACTAAATTTCTATATTAGAGTAATTGGTGGAATGGAATATAGAACATACCTTGACTGGTATAGAGAATTGTTAGAAGAAAGTTTTAATTATAAAGAAATTAGAGATGTTAGAAAAAAACTAAAGAATGTAAAATATTACAATATAGTAGAGTCATATATTAATCTTTTAGGACAGGAAATTCCTAAAAAAGAAAGATTTAAAATAGGTAAATGTATATCTGAATATTTATATACTATAATTCCAGAAGATAATCATAGTAAAAAATATTTAAAAGGAAATGGATACTCTTATTATGGTGATAAGGATTATATAGCATCATCTTGTGAAGTGAATTATTGGTTAGAATTATTAGCTAGGGGTGAAGAAGATGATGAAAGTTTTAAAAAATATTTTAATATAGCTTATAACTATTATAAAGCTAGTGGATATTATATTAACTCTACCTTAACTTTAAATGATTTTGGACGTGCTTTAGAGTTAGAAATAATAGATGAAAATGAAATGTACAAAGAACTTTTAGAAAGACCAAATAGTGAAAATAATATACAAAATATAACTAGCAGATATAGTTATAACAACAGAAATGAATTGTTAAAATATAAAAAATTAATGGAACTTTCTAAAAAAGCTATTAATACAATAGCTGAAATTGAAGTTAATAGAGGAGAACTTGATACAGAAGTAACAGTTTTAGCTTCTAAGGTATATAGATGTGAAGGAGTTAACATATTTGCATCAATAATACTAGCATCAGAAAAAGATACTTATATTAGAGGATATAATTTCGTTAGTGGAAATTGCACTAAAAAGCAAATATTAAGCCATTTGTTAAAGAACTGTTATCCTAAAGAAGGAGAAAGTGCAAAAACTTTAAAAGAATTTTTGAAAAATAAAAAGGTAACTGATAAGCAATTGATTGAAGCAGCTATGTATGCACCTCAATGGCTTGACATAGTTTCTGATTATATTGGATACAAAGGGTTAAAGTCAGCTTGTTGGTACTTCCATGCACATGTTAATGATTATTTCTCAGAAGAAAAATCATCAATTATAGCAAGATATACACCAATATCATCACAAGACTTAAAGGATGGAGCTTTTGATCAAGGATGGTTTAAGGAAGCTTACAAAACTTTAGGAGAAGAAAAGTTTAAGCTTGTATATGATAGTGCAAAGTATATAGCTGGAGGATCTTTACATAAGAGAGCTCAACTATTTGTAGATGCAACTTTAGGAAAGCTTGATATAGATGAAGTTAAAAATCGAGTAATGGATAAGAGAAATAAAGATTATCTTCTTACATATGGATTAATACCAGTGAAAAAGAAAAAAGATGTATTAGAACGTTATGAATATATTCAAGAATTTATTAAAGAAAGTAAAAAGTTTGGAGCTCAAAGACAAGCAAGTGAGGTAAGAAGTGCAGGTATTGCTTTATTAAACTTAGCAAGAAATGCAGGATTTTCAGATGTTAACAGATTAACTTGGAATATGGAAACTATGAAAATTAAAGCTGTATTAAAGTATCTTAAACCGAAAAAGATAGAAGATGTTGAAGTACAACTTGCTATTGATGAGCTAGGTAAAGCAGAAGTGATTTGCAATAAAAATGGGAAAGCTCTTAAGAGTATCCCTGCAAAATTAAAGAAACATGAATATATACTAGAGGTTAATTCCTTAAAGAAATCTTTAAAAGCACAACATTCAAGAGCAAGATTAAGTTTTGAAAAAGCTATGGAAGATGAAGAAATATTTAAAGGTGATGAATTAATAAATTTATGCAAAAATCCTGTACTATTGCCAATAATCAAAAATTTAGTGTTTAAATCAGGAGAATTTTTTGGATATATAGATGGAGAAAATTTAATTAGTTCCAAAAATGAAGTGAAAAAGTTAAACAAAAAAGATGATGTAATTATTGCACATCCTATTCATTTCTATAATGCAGGATTATGGAAAGATTATCAAAAAAATATATTTGAAAAACAAATTATACAGCCTTTTAAACAAGTATTTAGAGAACTTTATATGACAAATGCTGATGAGAAAAAAGAAGGTGTTTTATCAAGAAGATATTCAGGATATCAAATTCAACCTAAAAAGACATTAGCTCTTTTAAAAACTAGAGGTTGGATAGCAAGTCATGAAGAAGGATTACAAAAGATTTATTATAAAGAAAATATAGTTGCAACAATATATGCTATGGCAGACTGGTTTTCACCAACAGATATAGAGTCGCCTTCTATTGAATATATAAGGTTTGAAGATAGAAAGACTTATAAACCAGTAAAATTGGATGAAATATCGAAATTAATATTCTCAGAAGTAATGAGAGACTTGGATTTAGTTGTAAGTGTTGCACATGTAGGCGGAGTAGACCCAGAGGCAAGCTTATCAACTATTGAAATAAGAACTGCAATCGTAGAAGAAATATTGAAGCTTATGAAACTTAGAAATGTTAAATTAAAAGGATCACATGCATATATTGATGGAGTTCATGGAGAATATACAGTTCACTTAGGAAGTGGAGTAACTCATAAAATGGGGACAGGAGCTATAAATATAATTGCTGTACATTCAGGACATAGAGGAAAGATATTTTTACCATTTATAGATAGTGATCCAAAGAGTGCAGAGATAGTATCGAAAATATTGCTTTTAGCAGAAGATAAGAAGATAAAAGATCCAAGTATATTAGAACAAATTTAAAATATCATCATTTATGTTAGAAATTGATAAGGATAGTCTATTAGGTAACTGAAATGGAGGGATTAATATTGGAAGAACTTATGATTAAAGTAGATGAATTAATTGAAAAATATGGGTTATCTGATGTTAAAGAATATATTTATAAAAATCTTAAAAAAAGTGTTTACTTAAGTATTGCAGAAAAAGATGATTATAAAGTACTAGGCATATCAAGGGTAGGTGGTTACCCTGATGTGCCAGATAAATTTAATTGGCCGTTGACTAGAACAGGGGAAAAAATGACTTTTATAGCTCAATTAAATTTGAGAGAAGTGAGCATTAGTGATGAAAATCAAATTTTACCTAAAAAGGGTATGTTATATTTCTTTATGGGAATAGATGAACCAGCTTATGATATAGAACATAAAGTGATTTTTAGTGAAGAAGAAAATTTGAAATTTACAAAGCCTGAAAAATTTACTGTATTAGAAGAAGAATATGAATTAAGTTTTAATCCATACAAAGTCAAAGCAAATAGTTATATTGAAATACCTAATTATGCTTATTTGGATTGTGATCAAGTTGAGGATACAGATAGTTATTATGAATTACAAGAGAATTTATTATTTTCATTTAAAAACTACATTGGGAAAATATTTGGATATCCTATAGGACAACATGATGATTCAGAACTTGAAGCAACATTAAAAATAGTAGCAAATGAAAAGTATAACTATACAAAAAAAGATAAAGAAAAATTAATATCTGCTTTAAATGGAGATGAAAAGAAAGCTGATAAAGAGATAGAGGATATGCTAATGCTTCTTGAAATTGATACAGATTACAATGTTGGTTTTCAATGGTGGGATGCAGGATCCATTCATTTTTTCATAAGAAAAGAAGATTTAATAAATAAAAACTTTCATAATACATATTTATCTTTGTATTCAAGTTAATTAAAGAAAATTGTATCTTATTATGAAAGTGGGGGAATTAAATGTCACAACCAGTAGCAGTTCTTGCATCAGTTAAGATGCAGGAAACTGAATTTAAAAGGATGCTTAGGACAAAAGCAATTAAAGAATTTGCATCAGTGATAGAGAAAACTATTTTTTACAACATACCTAATTATTATATTTTTAGATATTTAAAGAAGGAACAAAGAGTATTTGCATATTTTTTCTTTAATCATGGAAATAAAGAGAGTTTGAATGAATCTATGAATTGGTTACCAATAAAAGAATTAGTTTTATTTAGTGATAAAGAGGATGCTGGATATATATTTAGTACCTTAGATGCTTTAGGGGTTAATAAAGAAGATATTCATCATATGTATATGATAAATAACAATGAAATTAATCATATTACAGAAATTCCAAATGAAGTGTTGAAACAATGTTTTAAAGATATAAATAAATATTTTTTTAAAGAAGTAGATAAAGATTTTGCAAATAATTTTTATAAAAGTCGAATAGTTGATAAGGGTATAGTAAAGCTGTGTAAGAAATTCTCAGAAGAAAGGCGTGTTAAAGATGTTCTTGTAAATCTTGATAAAGCATCATTTATAGAACCTTTACATATTTTTGGTGATTACTATTTCAATGGTAAATATATTTATTATAAGGTAGGAAAATGTGCAATTCTTAAGGAAATAAATTCAAAGACTTTTATACAAACTCCTTATGGTGCAGCTGATGAGAATCATGTAGTAGTGGAAGGTAAAGTTGTTAAAGCAAATCCAGCTTTATTTAAAAAATTGCAAAAAGGAGAATTAATCTATTATTTGAATAAAGAAAAGGTATTTAATAGTGAACTAGAAGAAATAGAAGAAGCAGATCCTAAAAGTTTTAAGATTATTAATGAGTATCACTCCGTTGATGTTAATGCAGTATATTTTGCTCAGAAAAGACTGACTAAAGAAAGTATAGGAAAGTACAAAATTCATTTAGGTGGCTATTATAATCATGAAAAAATATTAGAAGGTGAAAAGGCAGTATATTTTGGAGATAACTTAATAGATGTTGATGCAGCTAGTTTCAAAGTGGTTGATACGATAAAAAGAAAATATTTGGGGATTTATGGTTCGGTAATATATATTGCTAAAGATAAAAGAGGGCAAATGCTTTTGTATAGTGATTATGATAAAAGAGGAATGTTTTCTCAGTATAATCTAATTAGAATGGAAGACCCTATGAAATTTATAAGTGAATTAGAGCAAAAAGATAAGGAAAATTGGAATTATAGAATTAATTACTTTCCACCTAATAATATGGAGGATATAAAAAAATATTATGATGAATTTACAAAATGGAAAGATATATATTTTGATGAGTTTTATAAGGAATATAAAACACGTGTAGATATAGGATTATATCAAAAGATTAATAATTATTTCTTTGCATGTTTTGAACTTAATAAATGCAATGAAATAATTAGCCTTTATGAAGAGATAAAAGAGACGGCTTGGCTCAATCCATATTTATTTCATCATACAGCTTGTGCATATACAGCTTTAGGAGAATATGAAAAAGCTTTAGGTGAGATAAAAAAAGCAATAATATATGGATATGAAAAGGTTAATAAAATATTTGCTGATATGAATTTAAAGCCATTGTTTAAATATGATGAATTTAAAAAGTTAAAAGAATATTATAATTCAAAAGAATCTAAAATTCCATCAATAGAACTTCTAAGAGATATAGTTAGTTTGCCTAAGGATGGATATAAAGTTAAAGGCTTTGTAAGTTCGTTGGGTCATGTATTTGATTTTCAGGATGTTACAAAATTAAAAAATTCAAATAAAGAATATAGAGAATTGTTACAAAAGATTTATGATAATTATTTTAGATTATATGATGAACCATATAGGAATTATGATGTTTTGCATCCAGAAACTCATTATGAAATGATACAAGCTGTTTTTAGAGAGGCTCATGGTTATAATGGAGTTGTTGATAAAAAGAAATTAGAAGAAGTTAATGGGTTAATTAAAATATTAAAAAATTCTCTTAATAATAGTTACTATAAAGCTAGAAATTTAGTAATGATAAATAACTTTAGAAATGATAGTTTCTTTAAATATATTTTAGAGGAGTTATTTTAATTATAGAAACTGTTGAAATAATCAAAGAGGGGGAGTAAAAATGGGGTTACCAAAGAGCATTGATATTGAAGGTGTAGGGCTATTTGAATATTGTAGTGGGATTAATTATTATAAAAGCACAATTATGCTAGATGGCGAATCTTTTTATATTAATGTAGAAACAAAAAAAGAAAGTGTTATTAATAATCTATCAACACCTATAAAAAATGTTATGGACAATTTTAAGATGCTAAACAAAAAAGCTATACATCATATTAAAACTTATAATTCAGAAGATAATTCTGAAAAACTTGAAAAAAGATACCTAATTTTTTATGAGAATGGATCTTTTCAAATTGGATATGATGCAGGGGAAAGTCCAGCTGGTAACCTTACTATTTATGTTACTTTTCATAAAGATTTTTCAGCTGAAAAGGGATTAATATTTGAAGTATATTAGAAATTGAGAATTTCAATACAAAAACGATAATGGATATATTGAAAGGAATGTTAAAAATGAAACAAGAAATTTTAGAAAGAATAAAAGCTTTAGGTGGAAATATTGATAATGTAAAAGGAAATTCTTTAAAAGAAGATTTACAAAAGATTAAATTCAGTAATCCTTTATATCCAAAAAGCTTTGCTGAGGATTTATATGGAGTAGATGAATTTTATGAAAAACATAAAAATATGTATCTTGAAAATAAGGATCTATTTTATAAAAATATAGGAGATCATTATTTTTCAGATCATGAAATTCCATATGGACAATCGTTCTTTAGAAATTTTCTTTTTACACCATTTAAAGAAGGATCAGAAGACTTTGGAGAATTAGATGAAATAACAACTGAAGATGAAATAAGAGAAGTTATAAAATGCGATGAACTTGATTTTATGTGCATATGCTATTCATATGGATTTCCAGATCACTATTTTATTTGTTTGGGAGATTCAAATCAAAGTAATCCAGTAGTATATAGTACAGATCATGAAGAATTTTTTACAGCAATTAATCATAAAAAAAACTTAGAAGATTTCTTTAAAAGATTTTTAACTAAAGAAGAATTTTTAGATATTGTAAAAGATTATTTAGAAAATAGATAAGATATGTATGAATAAAAATGGATAAAATATTTTAGGTATGAATGATGATATGAGGGATATAGGGAGAAAAAATTGGATAGCAACTAAGGAAATAGACTGGAAACGCTTAAAAGCATACTATCAATTTAAATGGGGGAAAAATAAATGGATATGTTGGAAAGAAAAAAGCTACTTGAAAGAGAATTTATAGAAGAAGCAAAAAATAAGAAAAAACTTAAGGAAAAGAAACGTAAAGAAGAGATTGCTAATGTTTTAAAAGATATACAATTATATCCAAAAGCAACAGATGTTTTAGAAAATGAAGAATTAGAGTGTTTTTTTAGACCAATTTTAACAATAAAACGTGATATTAAAGGTAAAGAATTTTTAATACATATTCTTTTAAGTCTAGGAATTTCTGAAGACAAACTATGTGATGGACATAAATTTAGTGAAAATGGTTTTTTTGGATTTGAATATAATGGTGGAAAATATAAATATGTTGGAAGTGAAGAGGTGTTTTATAATCAAGAGCGAACAAAAGCTTTAAATCTTTACTTACAAGCAGATTTTATTGAGCAAAAAGAAATATATCTTTCCAAAAAAATAGGAATGGAAGTTTATGTAGAGAAAATGATGAAAAGAATTAAATCCATAGTTCAATTAGGGAGTTGTGGCAGTCTAAGATGTTATTTAGAATCATTTTATAGTTATGAATTAACTAAATATCAATATCAAGCAACTGGTAGTTTCAGAAGTTTTAGAGAAATAACTGAAGGATGGAAAACTAGTAGTGATTTTGTGCATGATGAAAAAAATATAACCAATATAATAGATGAATTTTTTATGAATATAGAATATAATTTTAAAAATTATTATGATATTACTCCAGACATGGCTTGCTTTGGAATTGATGCTTTTAATTTCATGGCAAGTAAAGATATGCTATTTACTTTAGTGGATGCAGAAAAAGAAAGATTATATATGTTGGAATATTGTAGTTAAGCAATGATTTCTCTCTAGTTTTATTGATATGTGGATATGAATTTCAAATTTGGTGTAGTAAAATTAAGTAGTACAACTAGAGGAAGGAGGGGAATATGAAATACGTTGATTATAAAGAGTTAACTGGTGTAGTTATTACTCAAGATAACTTTAGTTATGAGGAAGATAGAAAATCTTGGAACAGAGCAATTGATAAATATCCATTAGCAATTGTTTATTGTAAAAATAATGAACAAGTAGGAAATGCAATAATATGGGCTAGACAAAACTTACTAGAAATAAGGATAAGATCTGGAAGACATCATTATGAAGGATATTCAACAGGTGATGATGTAGTAGTTATAGATGTAAGTAAAATGAATAAAATTAGTGTAGATGAAGAAAAGAATATTGTAAAAATACAAGGTGGAGTTAGGAATAGAGAGTTATATGATACTCTGAACAATTTAGGATATCCATTTCCAGGAGGAGGATGTCCAACTGTAGGAGTACCAGGGTTAGTACTAGGAGGAGGATGGGGATACTCTAGTAGACTATTTGGATTAGCATGTGATAGTTTAATTGAAGCAGAAATAGTAGATTTTAAAGGTAATATAATAATTACTTCAGAAAAAGTTAATAATGATCTTTTTTGGGCATTAAAAGGAGCTGGGGGAGGTAACTTTGGAATAGTTACTTCAATGACATTTAGGCTCCCAAAGAAAATAGAAATGGCAACCCTAATAGATATAGATTGCTTAGAAGCTAGAGATGAGGAAATAATTAAAGCTTATGAGGTTTGGGAAAATCTTTTTAAAGATTTAGATAGAAGAATTAATTTGAAAATGGGTATTTATAATTCTTTGAAAAAAGGACCAGGAGTTCGTATTACAGGAGTATTCTATGGAACCAAAGAAGAAGCTAAGTCAATATTAGTATCTTTTAAAACTATTACTAAAAAGGAGATATTTAAATTAGAGTATCTTACTGTTTTAGAGGTAAATAGAATAATTCAAGATAGTCATCCACCCTATGAAAAGTATAAATCTTCAGGAAGGTTTGTATATAATGACTATACAAGATATGAAATAGAGAAAATTATAGAGTTAGTTAAAGAAAGAGCAGAAGGGGCAGTATACACAGCAGTTTCTTTTTATGGATTAGGTGGAGCTGTTAATGATAAAGATAAAAAAGAATCAGCTTTTTATTATAGAGATGCAAAATTCATAATGGGATTTCAATCAGTTTGGGAAGAATCAAAATATGCCCAAGAAAATATTGAGTGGGTAAAGAAAAAACAAAGACATATAAATGAAATTACAACAGGATCTTATGTTAGTTTCCCATGTGCAGAGCTTGAAGATTATGAAAGAGAATATTATGGAGAAAATTATTATAGACTTAGGGAAATTAAAAGAAAGTATGATTCAGAAAATGTATTTAATTTTCCACAAAGCATAAATAATGTAGAATTAAAAATTGCAATGAAGAAAAATATTAAACAAATCGATTAATTAGAAATAGTTAATCGATTTGTTTAATTTTATTCACTCTTAGTTAATAGTATTTAGCTTTATAAATAACAATATAAAATTGATTTATATTAAAGAAACTACATCTATATTTTATAATTTTTTTTATTAAAGAACATAATAAAGAGTATAGAATCATGGAGGGAGTGGATAGAAAATGAAGATATTAAAAAGAAACTTGGTTTTTATTATAATTTCAGTTATGGTAGTATCTTTTAGTTCGAAAGCAATTAATGCTAGTTTAAATATTTCTAAAAGAGAGGTAGCAAAAATAGCAGTAGTTTGTTATGATCTTAAGCATCCATATGTTTTGTTAATTAAAGAAAATTTAGAAAAAATTCAAAATAATAATCCTAACAAAGTTGCATTTACTTTTTTTGATTCTGAAAAGAATTCTTCTACACAACTTCAAAATATTAATACTACTATTCAAAATGATTTTGATTCAGTAATACTTAATGTTGTTGAGCAAAGTAGTAGTGTAATAGATGATATTGTTTTTAAAGCTAAACAAAGAAATATTCCATTAATTTTTTGGGCATCGAGTGTTCCTAATACAGATGTTCTTCAAAAATATTCTAGAGCTTTTTCTTTGAATGAAGATAATGATGTGATTTCTGCCATGCAAGGAAACTTTATTGTAGGTATGTGGAATTCCAATAAGGAAATTATTGATAAGAATGGTGATGATATATTTGAATATATACTTTTGCGAGGTTATCCTAATAATCCATTAGACATGCAAAGGGAAAAAAGTTCTATTAGAACAATTCATGATGGGATAGGTAAAACACAAGAACTTGAAACTGTATTTGCATATTGGGATGAAAATTTAGCAGAAGAATCAATTTCATCATTATTTCTTAAGTATGGTAACAAAATTGATGCTATTATTACAACTGGAGATGCCTTGGCAATTGGAGCTGTTAAAGCTCTTCAAAAATATGATTATAATAAAGGTGATAAATCAAAAAGTATTTTAGTTGTTGGAATTGACTGTTTACCAGAAGCTAAAAACTTGGTGGAAAAAGGATTCATGGCTGGGACTTTTTATTTTAGTTTTTATCTAAAATCACAAGCCATGTATGATGTGTCAATGAATTTAATTTCATATAAAAATCCTATTGATGGTACAAATTTAAAAAGATGTGACAAGAAAATTACAATTACAGGGATACCTGAACAATATATAATGAATTTCAATTCATAAATTACAAAATAAAAATTATAAATTGAAATTTTTGTAGTTAAATTTATATGGAATTATTTTAAAGACAAGAATTTTAATCAATCCTTGTCTTCAATTTTTAGTTTGAAAAGTATAACACAGAAGGTAATAAAGTACTATCTTTAAGTCTTCGTGCCGATACAATTGTAATAATATACCTTAGGTGCTATAATTATCACAATATTTTCATATAGAAATTATAAGGGGGAAATTATATGAAAAATAAAAATCTAAGACTTATAAAATTACTTCAAACTGGAGTACTTGCAGCATTATGTTTTGTAGCATTTACTTTTCTTCAAATTAAAATTTTTTTACCAGGGGGAGATGCAGTATCCTTACATGTAGGAAATGCCTTTTGTGTATTGGCTGCACTTCTACTTGGAGGATGGTATGGAGGACTTGCAGGGGCAATAGGAATGACAATATCTGATATACTTGATCCTGTATATATTCTAGGGGCACCAAAAACTTTTGTACTAAAATTATGTATTGGGGTGGTAACAGGTTTAGTTGCACATAGGTATGCTAAGATAGATAAGAATAATGATAAGAAATATATATTAAAATGGAGTATAATATCAGCCATTTGTGGATTAGGTTTTAATGTGATTTTTGATCCTGTTTTTGGATATTTTTACAAACAATACGTTTTGGGACAACCACAAGAAGTAGCAGAGATATTAGCAAAATTTAGTGTGGGTATCACAGCTGTAAATGCAGGTATATCTGTAATATTGGTGAGTTTTATTTACAATACATTAAGACCAATATTAAAGAAATCAGGATTACTATTACCTATTGAAAGAGAATAAATGTAACCAATATACCTAGGGGAAGAAATAGAATTAAAATAAAAGATTCAAGGGATAAATTCTTGAGTCATTTATTTTAATTCTATTTCTAATTTTCAAGTATAATATTAATTATTAATAAGATGCATTTTTATAATATATATATATTAAAATAGCTAAAAAAACAAGGGATATTTTCCAATTTTTTTTAAACCAACTTTCATTAGTTTTCCCATCTTTTATATTTGCTTTTTGTTTTGTTTCTTGATATGCATTTATTGTTTCATTATATTTATCTTTAGGTGATTTATTATTTAAATTTGGTCTTATTATGTTAGTATCATTAAGAGCAGCATGATAACTTTCTTTAATGCTTTTTTTTACTATATTTAATGCTTCACAAAGTTCGGTAGCATTTTGAAATCTTTCAACAGGTCTCTTTTCTAAACATTTTAAGATAACTCTATTAAAATACTTGGGAAAATTATTCACAATATCTGTTGGTGGAGTAACAGGATAATTAGCATGTTTAATTATTATAGCCATAGTATTCTCTCCATAAAAAGGTACTCGCCCAGTAACCATTTCATACATAACAATACCTAGGGCATATAAATCTGTCCTACCATCAACAGGATGTCCATTAGCTTGCTCTGGGGAAAAATAATGTGCAGAACCTATAATTAGATTAGAAGAAGTCATACTTATAGAATCATTTCCTTTAGCTAAGCCAAAATCCATTAATTTAACTTTATTATTTCTTGTAATTAAAATATTGTCTGGTTTTACATCTCTATGAATTATATTGTTTTTATGAGCAACTTCAAGAGCTCTAGCAGTTTGTAAGGCTATATCTAGAGCAGCTGTTGGATCAAGTCTACCATGTTCATTTATTATTTTTCTCAGCGATTTTCCATCTACATATTCCATAACTAGAAAATTAATATTGCCTTTTGAACCAACACCATAAAATTTAACTATACTAGGATGTGATAAACTTGCAATTAAGTTGGCTTCTCTATTAAATCTATCTATAAATTTTTGAGAATTATTTAATTCAGTTTTTATTATTTTAATAGCTACAAATGTATCTAATATAACACAACGTCCTTTATAAACAGTTCCCATACCACCTTCGCCAATTTTTTCTAATATTTCATAACGATTTAAAAGTAATGTACCTATCATAGCTTCTCCCCCTGTAACATAAGGTATAATAGAATTATATCATATACAAGTACATACAATAAACTATGAATTTTTGTGTTATTCTACAATATCAGACAATTTTAAGAAATTGCAATGTAAATCATTTATTTTTATATATAAAAAAAGTGATCTAAGATTTATTACCTTAAATCACTTATATTTGTAATATCCTAATCCTCTGAGTTATTATCATCTTCTTCATTATCATTATTAGTATTTTTTGAGTGATCATCTTTCTTAGAATCAGATTTCTTTGGCCCCTTACTTATTACTAAAGTTATTTTTTCATCTTTTTCCAAAGCTGTATTTGCAGCGGGAGATTGTTTAATTACATAACCACTAGGGACAACATCATTATATTCATTTGTAATTTTACAATTTGAAAATCCGTTGTCTGATATAGTTTTTTTGGCAACGTCCTGTTTTTTTCCAATCACTGAAGGTAGCTTTTTCTTTCCATTTTCATCTGAATTTTTATTTTCTTTTTCAGTAGGTGTATTTTTAGTATTAATATTTTCATTATTAGATGTAGTGTTAGTAGCTATATTACTATTTTTTTTAGGAATAAAAATTATAAGTAGAAAAATGGCTAGAATAGCTACTCCAGCAATAAATAATTTTTTCTTATTTTTATTAATCCAGCTATTTTTATTATTTTGGATTATTAGAGCGTTATCAGGGACTTTTTCAAGCATCATAGTTCCTGGAATTTCTTCTTGGTCTATAAGTACTGTCTCAGAATAGGTTCCTTCAGATTTAGTTGTATTTGATTGTGGATTAATGCAAAATATATCTTCAGTTCTATTTTGTTTTAACTTTAAACAATCATTAATCTCATTTAATGATTCAATAAGATCTTTTGCTGTTTGAAATCTATTATCAGGATCCTTCTCTAATAGTTTTAAAATAATTGCATTCAATTCATCAGGTAAATCAGCAATTATATTTTTTGGAGGAATAACAGGCTCATTAATGTGTTTAAGAACTATGTATACAGAATTTTCTCCTTTAAATGGAACTTGTCCAATTAACATTTGATACATAACAATTCCTAGGGAATATAAGTCTGATCTGCAATCCACCTTATCTCCTTTACCTTGCTCAGGTGATAGATAATGTACAGAACCAACTACTATATTTGTAGAAGTTAGATTTACTGAATCAGTAACTTTTGCTATACCAAAATCCATTAGTTTAACTATATTATCTTTAGTTATTAAAATATTATCTGGTTTTATATCTCTATGAATGATGTTATTTCTATGAGCAATTTCAAGAGCTTTAGCAAGTTGTAGTGCTATATCTACAGCTTTGCCAGGACTAAGAGTATTATTTTCATTGATTATTTCACTTAAAGATTTCCCGTCAATATATTCCATAACTAAAAAATGTATGTCATCTTCATAACCAACATCATGAATGTTTACAATATTTGGATGAGATAAACTTGCAACTGAATTGGCTTCTCTTTTAAATCTAGTTATAAAATCTTTAGAGTTATTTACATCTTTTTTTAATACTTTAATAGTTACAAACCGGTTTAGTATGTTACATCTAGCTTTATAAACAACTCCCATACCACCTTCACCAAGTTTTTCTAATATTTCATATCTATTTAAAAGTAATGTCCCGATCATAGTACGTCCCCCTTAAAACTAATGTAATATATGAATTATAACATAAGTGATTATCACCATAAAACTATAAATTTATCTATTTTTCTGATATATTAGACATTTTATGAAATAATCATATTATAGAAGTAGATATTTTTTTGAAGGGGCTAAAAATATGTATTCATCAAGAGAAAGTGATAATTATTGCTTAAGCGATTACGGAGATTATAAAAGAACTAATAAAATAAGGGTTTCTGGAAAAGGTGTATTAAAAGCACAGCCAGACTTAGCTGAGATTCAAATAGGTGTAGTAACAGAAAATCAAGAATTACAATTAGCACAAGAGGAAAATGCTAAAATAACACAAAATGTTATAAATGGTATAAAAGCAATGGGGATTTCTGATAGATTTATACAAACTGAAAACTATAATATAAAATCTAACTATGATTATGTTGATGGAAAACAAGTTTTTAGAGGATATGAGGTAAGTAATTTTATAAAAGTAATTATTACTAATATAGGTATTGCAGGTGGAATAATTGACACAGCAGTAAGTAATGGAGCTAATTCTGTGAGTGATATTAAATTTATTGTTTCAGATGAAAAAAGACACTATTATGAAGCATTAAATTTAGCTATTGAAGATGCTCAAAATAAAGCAGTTGTTATGGCTAATAAACTAAGGGTACATTTAAATGTTGTTCCAAGTGAAATAAATGAGAGGAGTAGTGGAATAGTAAGGCCATTAAGTGGTGTTAGTTATAAAGCAGCAGGAGTAAGTACACCTATTGAATCAGGAGAAAATGAGATAATTGCAGAAATTGATGCTATATTTTTATTCCATTAGGTAATGTAAAATCAAATTAAGGTTTGCTTAATGTTTATTCAGGTTAAAATATTGTATAATTTAAATAATTGAGAAAGGAGAATTGAGAATCTCCTTTCTTAATTTATTACAGTTTTTGTCTATTGAATAGTTAAAAAAGAAGGTATTATTTTAAAAATGTACAATTATTTAAGTTATGTATGGGGGAGAAATTTACTAATAAGCCTTCCTTATGGTAGTATATAAGTATTATTTAAATAAGTGAGGGATATGATGAATTCAGATTTAGAGATTAAGAAAAAAGATGGAATAATATGTAAGGGTAAATTTAAATTTCTTAATACAAGTTATTTAGATAAAATAATGGATTTACAACAAAGGATATTAGATGACCTTAAAGAAAAAGAATGGTATTCGCCATCAAGTAAAGAAGAGTTTCAAAAAAATATAGAGGAAAATGGGAAGATACTAGGTTGTGTTCTTGAGGATGATTCATTAATAGCAATAGGAGTATATTGTGAATATGAGTATGATAACCATAATTATGGATATGATTTAAATATAAAAGGAGAAGAATTATTAAAAGTAGGACAAATAGAATCAACATTAGTTAAGGAAGAATATAGAGGAAATAGATTACAAAAAAGGATATGTGAGATGCTTGAAAAAGAAGCCGTAAAAAATAATATGAAAATATTAAGTGCTACAGCGTCACCATTTAATATATATAGTGTAAATACATTTAAAAAGTTAAATTATACTGTAGAGGCAGATAAACTTAAATATGGTGGGTTAAGAAGATATGTTTTAAAAAAGGAGTTAAAGAATGAATTACTTTAAAGATAAAAAGTTTAAATCAAACTTAATATTAGCCACTTGTGTGATATTTGTAGCATATATTTTTATGAATTTAGATACTGTAGGGGGAGTAATAAATTCAGGAATTGGAATAATACAGCCATTTTTGATTGGAATATGTATTGCATTTGTTTTAAATTTGCCTATGAAATTTTTTGAGGATAAAGTACTTGGAAAAATTTTCGAAAAGTGTAAAGTAAAAGGGAAAAGATGTGTTAAAGAATCTATAGAAAAAAAGATTAAAAGACCTTTAGCTATAGTAATAACATTAGTTGTAGTAATTGGAGCTATAATTGGAATAATACTATTTATTGTTCCACAGATTATTGACAGTGGATCTACATTAGTTAAAAATATTCCAATATATGCAGCTTCTCTAGAGAAGTATGTATCGCAATATATGGGATCAGCAGAATATATGGGAAAGACAGAAATATTTAATCAAGTTTCAGAGAAGATTTCTTCTATGGGATCAGAACTATTAAATGTAATTGGAAATATTACAGGAACTTTAGTATCACAAATATTAACTATAACTGTAGGTGTTACTTCAACTATTATTAACTTTCTTATGGGAGTAATAATTGCAATATATATATTACTTAGTAAGGAAAAGTTAGGAATACAAATAAAGAAATTTTTATATGCTTTTATGGAAAAAGAAACAGTACAAAGCATACTTAAGATAGCTGAAATTTCAAATTATAAGTTTTCAAAATTTGTAATAGGTCAATTTGTAGAAGCTTTAATACTTGGTGTAATGTGTTTTATAGGAATGACTATATTTGGTATGCCTTATGCAGTTCTTACTGGTACAATAATAGGAATTACAGCATTAATACCTGTTTTTGGTGCATTCATTGGAACTATACCAGCAGCATTTATTATATTAATGGTTAATCCTATTCAAGCATTATGGTTTATTGTACTTATTTTAGTTATTCAACAAATAGAAGGAAATTTAATTTATCCAATGGTAGTGGGAAATTCTATTGGATTATCTGCACTATGGGTATTGTTAGCTATAACTATTGGAGGAAGCACTTTTGGTATATTAGGAATGTTAATTGGAACACCACTTTTTGCAGTAATATACACTGTACTTTCTACAATAATAAATGATAGAGTTAAGAGTCGGAATGTAGATATATAAATATATGGTAATAAAAATTAATTAAAAAATTCAGGGACAGTAATAGTAAAAAAGCTAATACTGTCCCTGAATTTTTTACATAACTTATTTATAGTTAAATAAGTTATGTAAACTAACTGTTATGCAGAATAATATAATATTAGATTGAAAAATGGAATATAGAGGGTATACTTATATTATATGTATTTGATTATAAATAATGAGGAGATTAATAAATGCAGAAAAAAGAGAAGAAGATTTTAATAATTTGTTTATTAATTTGTATAGTTTTTATTACTGTGTATTCTGGTTATAAAAAAGCTACTTATAATGAAACCAGTGAGATTATAAATACTTCTAAAAAAATTTTATCTAAAAAAATTAATATGACTTCAAGCATCAAAGGAACTGGAAGTATTTATGCAGAAACATCTAGAGATATAGTAGCTAATAATAATGGGGAAATAAAAAATCTACAGGTTAAAGTTGGAGATACTGTTCAGCAAGGAGAAAAACTTTTTGAGTCTAATAGTGAAGAATTAATAAAATATTTAAAAGATGCTGAAACAAATTTAGAAAGGCAAAAGTTAATTTTAGAAAATGATACAAAAAGTTATAATGACTCATTTATAAAGATTAGTAGAGTAATGAATGAAGTCAATGAAGAATTAAGTAAAGCATGTAGTGAGTTAGATAAAATTTCATCAATATCAAAAGGCAGTAATGAAGCATTAATCAAAAACATTACTGATACTGTAAAAGATTTAGATAAAGAAAAGTCAAATTTAGAGAACTATATTAAAGGTTATAATGATTTATTAGAAAAGATTAGTGGAGCTATAAATACCATAAATACACCGTTAAGCAGTATATATGAAAAGTTAAATAAAATGATAGTTAAATCTCCAATAGATGGAATTGTAGTAGAAGTGAAAAGTAAAAATGGAGATATAATTAAAGGGAGTATAGGAAATATTACAGGAAGAGATTTAGAAAAAGTTAATGAAGCAACTGAAGTATTGGTAATAGCAGATAGAAATAATTTGAATAAAAAAATTCCAATAACAGCTAATTATGATGGGATATTAAGTAATTTAAATTTAAAAGTCGGTGATCTTGTTAAAGATAACCAGAATCTTTTTAGTTCTGGAAAAGATATACTTAGAGAAAACATTGGAAAAATAAAAGATAATTTAGAAAAACAGAAATTAGCATTAGATAATCTTAAAAATAGTAAAAAATTAGAATATGATAAATTAAATATAAAAGATGCTGAAATTCAACTTAGTTTAGCTAAAGATGTGGCAAATAAAATGACAATAACAGCACCAATAAATGGAGTAATTACTAAAGTAAATAAAAAAAATTCGGAATTAGTTACTGGAATAAACGGAATAGGGACAAGCAGTTTGGTTGTTCCACAAGTTTCTACACCAATACTTACTATTGTTGATACATCTTCTTTGAAGGTAAAAGTAGCAGTTGATGAATTAGATATCAAAAAGATAAAAGAAGGGCAAAAAGTTGAAATTAGATTTGATTCAATAAATGATAAGATTTATGAAGGAAATATTGAATCTATAGCACAATTAGGGACTTCCGCTAATGAGATAACCAATTATAATATTATTGCTTCAATTAAAGATATAGATGATATAAAGGTTGGGATGAGTGCAAATGTCAGCATTATTATGGATAGTAAAACGGATGTCTTGGCTGTACCAACAGAGACAGTTATAGAAAAAGAGGATAAAAGATATGTTAAGAATAAAAGTGGAAATATAATAGAAGTAAAAACAGGAATAGAAAATGAAAATTATATAGAGATACTAGATGGAATTGAAGAAGGAGAAGAACTTTTAAAGATTAATTAAAAATCCATTTATAACATAAAAAATAAAATATGCAGATTAAAAAAATTAGGAGGCTAGTGATGAAGAATAAATTTATTAAACAATTGATAATTTGTTTAATTGTATTGATGATCATAATTGGAAGCGTTGTAAGTTATAAATGTTTTTTTCAAAACAAGCCTATTGTTTTAGAGAATAGGTACAAAATTACAACTGCAAAAAGAATGAATATGGAAGTGAAGGTTCAAGGAAAGGGAAGCGTTTATGCAGGTTCATCTAAAGATTTAATAGCAAATAACAATGGAAATATTAAGAATTTAAAAGTTAAGGTTGGAGATATCGTAAATGCAGGGGATACTTTATTTACAGTAGATAATTATGAGATTAGACAAAATGCATTAAGAGCAGAAAATAATTTAGAAAGACAAAAACTAACCTTAGCTGCATCAAAAAATGATGCTGAAACTTCTGTAAATGCTTTGGCTGTAACAGATGCTGAAAATCAACTTAATAGTGTTAATGAACAATTAAATAAAATGACAGTTACATCACCAATAAGTGGTATAGTAATTACTAAAAATAATAATAATGAGGATATTGTTCAATTGGGAAAGCCAATACTTACTATTGTTGATCCTGCATCTTTTAAGGTAAAAGTTTTGGTGGATGAATTGAATATTTTAAAGGTTAAGGTAGGGCAACTTGCTGAAATAAAATTTAATGCAGTAGATGATAAAAAATTTGAAGGTGTAGTAGAGGAAGTTTCACAAGCTAGTACCATTGTAAATAATGTGACAACTTATGAAGTTATAGTATCAATTAAAAATTCACAGGATATTAAAATAGGAATGAATGCAAATGTGAATATTTTAGTGGAGAATAAAGGAAATGTACTGACTATTGCTAAAGATGCGTTAATTGAAAAAGAAGGTAAAAAATATGTGATGACTTCAAATAAAGGTGAAGAAAGTTCTGAGAACACTTCAGAGAGTGAAGTTAATAAAAAGTCAGATAGTAATTTAATTCCGATTAATACTGGAGTAGAAAATGGAGAGTATGTTGAAATATTAGATGGAATTCTGGAAGGGGATAACATTTTGATAAGTTTACCAAGTGATAACTCATCAATTGGTTTAAGTAGTGATGATGTATTAAGTAGATTAAAAAAATTTAGTGAAGGCCATTAATTTTGAAATATATAAAATTTGTTTATAAGGAAAATTTATTTGGAGGTAAAAATTTTATGGCTAAGAATCTAAAAGAATTACAAGTGATTAGTATAAAAAACGTTAATAAGATATATCATATGGGAAATAATGAATTCAAAGCTTTAGAGGATATAAATTTAATCATAGAAAAAGGTGAATATGTAGCTATATTAGGGCCTTCAGGGGCAGGAAAATCTACTCTTATGAATATAATAGGATGCCTAGATGTTCCAACTAGTGGGGAATACATTTTAGATGGAATAAATACAAAATGCAGTGATTCAAAGTTAGCTAAAATTAGAAATGAAAAGATAGGATTTATATTTCAAAGTTATAACCTACTACCTAAACTTAATGTTTTAGAAAATGTAGAATTACCACTATTATATCAGGGGATTTCTAGCAAGATAGTAAGAGAAAAATCAATAGCTGCCCTTAAACGAGTAGGTTTAGAAACACATTTGAAGCATAAACCAACAGAACTCTCTGGAGGACAAAAACAAAGGGTGGCTATAGCTAGAGCTTTAGTTACAAAACCACAAATTATTTTGGCAGATGAACCAACTGGCGCGTTGGATAGTAAAACAGGAAAAGAAGTACTTCAAATGTTAACTGATTTAAATGAAGAAGGAAATACAATAATAATGATTACGCATGATAAAGAAATAGCGGCTAATGCTAAAAGAATGATAAGTGTAAGAGATGGTAAAATTATTTCAGATATATTAGATTATAAGAAAATTGAGTATAAAGAAATTGAATTGGTATCTGATAAAAGTGATAATGGGAAGGATGGTGAATAATATGAGGTTTTCAAAGCTTTTAATAATTTCACTATCTTCAGTGTGGAGTAATAAGATACGTTCAGTTTTAACTATGTTAGGTATAATAATAGGAATATCTTCTGTAATTATAATGTTAGCTATTGGGGAAGGAACTAAAAAACAAGTAATTGGAATGATAGAAGGCTTGGGGACAAACCTTATAACAGTTAATATTACTGGAAATAAAACAGAACCAATTTCAGACGAGGAATTTAACCAGTTAAAAAATAGACCAGGAATAAAAGATATTGCTCCAATACTTACTCAACCTAATATTAATATAAAGGCAGAGGATAAAACAGGAATAACAACTTTACAAGGATCAATTCCAATTTTTGCAGAAATAAGAAAAGTTGAAGTAAGTGATGGACGATTTATTAATAATAGAGATCAAGTAAATAGATATAAAGTTGTGGTCATAGGGACTGAAACAGCAAAAAATATTTTTGGAACAACAAATGTAGTAGGTAAAAATATGTATGTTAATGGAGTAGAATTCAGTATTATTGGAGTAATTAAAGCAACAGGAAGTTCCTTAATGGGCTCAAGTGATGATAGGATAATAACACCTCTTTCTACAGCTGAAAGGTTACTTATGAATACAAATATTAGAAATTTTTATGTAGAAGCAGAAAATAAAGATATGGTAAGTGAAGC
The DNA here is from genome assembly GCF_031626875.1 of Clostridium sp. SHJSY1. Classification (NCBI taxonomy): domain Bacteria; kingdom Bacillati; phylum Bacillota; class Clostridia; order Eubacteriales; family Clostridiaceae; genus Clostridium; species Clostridium sp. SHJSY1. The sequence continues at coordinate 81,857 of NZ_JANDMF010000006.1, read as the reverse complement.
TATGAGTTATTTGCAATTATTTTTTAATAAGAAATATGATAATGACACAAAAAGCTATAAAATATTTGACCAAACTTCACTTCTTGATACAATAAATTCTACCACATCAAGTTTTACAACTATGCTTGCAGGAATTGCAGGGATTTCTTTAATAGTTGGTGGAATAGGGATCATGAACATTATGCTTGTTTCAGTAATAGAAAGAACAAGTGAGATTGGAATAAGAAAAGCTATAGGAGCAAGGCGAACAACTATATTAGTCCAATTTTTAATAGAATCTGCTTGTATTAGTGGCTTTGGAGGAATAATAGGAGTGATTTTGGGATTTGTAGGCTCTTATGGAATGGAAATTTTATTTAAGCTGAATGTAATTGTTTCTAATAATGTTGTTATAGGATCTTTCTTGTTTTCAGTATGTGTAGGAATTGTATTTGGCATGTATCCAGCTATTAAAGCGTCAAAATTAAATCCTATTGAGGCTTTAAGATTTGAATAATTAATTGAGAGATTAGATTAAGGGCTCTTTGGAGCCCTATTTTTGTTTTTTTGAAGTTCGTTAAAACGTATACAAAGTTTTTTTAATTTACAATATTATATTTAAATTTACAGAATATTTTTATATTTCCGAATAGATGATATTATTTAGCCATAGAGAAAAATACTAAAATTTAAATATAAATATCTAAAAAGGAAGGGTGTATTAAATGAACTATTTTGAAGAAAGCTTAAAATTACACGAGGAAAATAAAGGGAAGATTACAGTAACATCTAAAGTAAAAGTTGAGACAAGAGATGATTTAAGTCTTGCATATACACCAGGAGTTGCAGAGCCATGCAGAAAAATTCATGAAGATGAAGAAAACGTATACAAGTATACTGCTAAAGGAAATCTAGTTGCAGTTGTAACAGATGGAAGTGCAGTACTTGGACTTGGAGATATAGGACCAATGGCAGGGATGCCTGTAATGGAGGGAAAAGCAATATTATTTAAAGAATTTGCAGATGTTGATGCATTTCCTATATTAGTAGACTCTAAGAATGTTGATGAAATCGTTAACGCTGTTAGATTGATTGCACCAACCTTTGGAGGGATAAATTTAGAGGATATTGGAGCGCCAAGATGCTTCGAAGTTGAAGAGAAATTGAAAAAAGTAGTGGATATTCCAGTATTTCATGATGATCAACATGGAACAGCAATAGTAGTGCTTGCTGGTGTTATAAATTCACTTAAGGTAGTTGATAAGAAGTTAGAAGATATAAAAGTAGTAGTAAATGGTGCTGGGGCAGCAGGAACTGCTATAGCTAAACTTCTGTTATCATCAGGAGTTAAAAATTTAATTGCAGTTGACAAAGTAGGAATTCTTTATAGAGGAATGGAGAAAATTGATGATGCTAAGGAAGCTTTAACAGAAATAACTAATCCAGATAATATAAAAGGAAGTCTTGCAGATGCTTTAGTAGGTGCTGATTTGTTTGTAGGAGTATCTGCTCCAGGAATATTAAAAACTGAAATGGTACAATCAATGAATAAAGATGCAATAATATTTGCCATGGCAAATCCAACACCAGAAATAATGCCAGATGAAGCAAAGGCAGCAGGTGCAAGAGTAATAGGTACAGGAAGATCAGATTTTCCAAACCAGGTTAATAATGTACTAGCTTTCCCAGGAATATTTAGAGGTGCATTAGATGTTAGAGCAAAAGAAATCAATGAAGAAATGAAGATTGCAGCAGCTTATGCAATAGCTAACTACATAAAAGATGAAGAGTTAAATGAGAACAATGTAATTCCAAGTGCATTAGATAAAAATGTTGCTACAAAGGTAGCTGAAGCAATTGCTGATGCAGCAAGAAAAAGTGGAGTTGCAAGAAAATAATTTAATTTTAGGAGGGTATCATTATGCAAATTCCAATTAAAAAAACAATTGACAAAATTCCAGGCGGTATGATGGTTGTTCCACTTTTCTTAGGTGTATTAACTAATACATTTTTCCCACAGTTCCTTAAAATTGGAGGATTTACAACGGCATTATTCAGTAAAACAGCATCGACAACAATTTTAGCGTGTTTCATGTTTCTAATTGGATCACAAATTAATTTCAAGTTAGCACCAAAAGCATTGAAAAAGGGGGCATTATTAATAACAGGTAAATTTATAGTAGGTGCAGGTATTGGTATAATTGTAGGAAAGGTTTTTGGAGCAGCAGGAGTATTAGGGTTATCACCACTTGCAATCCTTGCAGCATTAACAAATTGTAATGGCGGTTTATATGCATCTCTTGCTTCACAATATGGAGATGAAACAGATGTAGGTGCATATGCTATATTATCATTAAAAGATGGCCCATTTTTTACATTAGTTGCATTAGGAGCATCAGGGCTTGCTCAAGTTCCTTTTGAAGCACTTATAGCGGTAATGATTCCAATAGTAATAGGTATGATTTTAGGAAATATTGATTCTGACATGAGAGCTTTCCTTGGAAGCAGTAAATTATTATTAATTCCATTCTTTTCTTTCCCACTAGGTGCAGGTATGGACCTTGGAACAATTGTGCAAGCTGGAATTCCAGGAATTATACTAGGAGTAGTAGCTGCATTTACTGGAATAGGAGCATATATACTTTTAAAATTATTCAAAGAAGAGCCAATAATTGGTTTGGCAACAGGATCAACTGCAGGAAATGCAGTAGCAACACCAGCAGCTGTTGCAGCTGCAGATCCAACATTAGCTGCTATAGCAACAGTAGCTACAGCACAAGTTGCAGCAGCATGTGTAGTATCTGCCATTGTTTGTCCATTTATTGTTACATATGCATTCAAGTTAATTAAAAAGAATAAATTGAAAAAGTTAAATACTGAAGCTGCTGTTTGATAAAAGTAGACAAGTAGATGTAAGTAATAAGCCAGTGTAAAGAAAGTAAAATTTCTAATTTGCACGGCTTATTTTATTACTTATAATTAAGCTCTAAAATATATATAATAAATTTAAAAAGTTAACTTGAAGGTGATAATATGAAACTAAAAGATAAAATTATATCTTTAGTAGTTGGAATTCTTATAATTTCTATTGGAAGTATAACTATTTTATCTTATATTCAAATGAAAAATTTATTAAGGGATCAAATAGATAAAAATATGTTAAATATAGCAAATTCCTTTGCATCAACATATGAAGTAAAGGAATACTTGAAGAGAAATGAAAATATATCTAAGGATTTATTAAATGATGAAATAGAAAAAGCTAGAATCAAGACAAATGTTGAATTTATAGTAGTTATGGATATGGATGGCATAAGATATTCACATCCAGTGAAAAGTAAAATAGGAGAGAGATTTGCAGGTGGAGATGAAGAACGAGTATTAAAAAATGGTGAAGAATATATATCAACTGGAAGTGGTACTCTTGGACTTTCAGTAAGAGCATTTTCTCCTATTTATGATGATAATAATAAGCAGATAGGTGCAGTAGCAGTAGGAATGCTTTATAATAAATTTGATAGTGAAGTATACACAAAAATGTATAAATTCATACCAATTATAATATTAGGACTAATTTTAGGTGTTTCAGGTGCAATTGCTATTTCTTATAATATAAAAAAATCTATATTTGGTCTTGAGCCAGAAGAGATAGCTTTAAATTTAAAACAAAAAGAAACTGTAATTGAAAATATTAAAGAAGGAATAATTGCTTTAGATAACAATGGATGTATAACATTATTTAATGAAGAAGCAGGTAGGATTTTAGGATTAAAAGAAAGTGATATAGGAAGTCCTATTACTGATTTTACCTATGATAGTATGGTTGAGGTGTTTTTTAATAGTGGAAAACCAAAAAGGAATGTACAAATAAAAGCTAGGCCAGGACTTAATATTATGTGTAAGCATAGTTCTATAAAAGGATTTGATAATCAAATTTTAGGATTAGTTGTAACATTTGAAGATTTAACAGAAGTACGTAAAATGGCAGAAGAATTAACAGGAATTAAGAAAATGGCATGGTCTTTAAGAGCTCAAAATCATGAATTTATGAATAAACTTCACACAATTTCAGGACTTATTCAATTAGAAGAATATAATGAAGCAATTAAATTTATTAATGTTATAGCAGCTAGTAAAAAAAATATATCTAATATAATATCTGATAAGATAAAAGATGCATCTTTAGCAGCTTTAATATTAGCTAAATATAGTAAGTGTGAGGAATCTAGAATTAAGTTGGTAATTGATGAAGATTCAAATATAACTAAGTTACCTCAATATATGAATTCAGAAGAATTAGTATCAGTAGTTGGAAATCTAATAGAAAATTCTATTGATGAGGTTAATAATGATGGAACTGGTGAAATATATGTGAAAATATATGAAGAAGATGGTAATATAAAAATTAATATAAAGGATAATGGGAAGGGTATACCAGAAAGTATAAAGGAATCAATTTATAAAATAGGAATTACAACTAAAAAAGGTAGTCGTGGTTTTGGAATGTATATAGTGAAGAAAATTATTGATGAAGCAAAAGGAACTATTGTTTTTAGAGTAAATGATGGTACAGAATGGATTATATCAATACCTATGGAAAGGGCGTAATTAAATGATTAGAACGATGATTATAGAAGATGATCCTATGGTGATGCAAATTAATTCTAAATTTCTAAATAAAGTTGAAGGATTTACATTAGAAAAAGCTGCTGTAAATCTTACAGAAGCAAAGGAATTTTTATCAAAAGAATCTATTGATTTAATTCTTTTAGACGTTTTTCTTCCAAATGAAAATGGAATGGATTTTTTAAAATGGCTTAGGAAAAATGAAATGAATTCAGATGTAATATTAATTACTGCAGATAAAAGTATTGATAGGATTACTGAAGCCTTTAGATATGGAGTTGTGGATTATTTAATAAAACCATTTACATTTGAAAGATTTAAGGAAGCTCTCAAATCATTTGAAGAAAGAATTGAAGGATTAAAAAAATCAAAAACAATTGAACAAGTTGAACTTGATAAATTAATTTTAAATACAAAAAATAATATATTAAGTTATGATGAAGTTAAAAGTAACATTGAAAAGGGGTTAAATAAATATACATATAAATCAATTGTAGAAGAGCTTAAATATATTAAGGAAGAATATTTTACTGCTGAAGAATTGGCAGAAAAGCTTGGTTTAGCAAAAGTTACTGTTAGAAAATATCTTGATTATATGAGTAAAAAAGGAGATCTAGATAAGGTTGTTGAATATGGCAAGGTTGGAAGACCATTATATAAATATAAGTTGACTGGTAGTTTATAGCATTAAGGCTGATAGGATTATTTACTATCAGCCTTTTTGCTTAGAATATAATATATTTTTTTAGGAAAGATAAGTATAAAAAGTTAATAAGGGGTGTTTGTTCACATATGGATTATATTATGGATATAGATATAATAATTAGAAGTATAACATCATTTATCATTTTATTTACATTGAGTAGAATTATGGGGAAAAAGCATATAGCAAATTTAACTTTTTTTGATTATGTAGTTGGAATTTCCATAGGCTCTATAGCAGCTTCATTTGCAGTTGATGAAAGTATACATTATGATTATGGAATTATTTCACTTATAGTATATGCTGTATGTGCTATAGTTGTATCAAAGATATCCTTATTTGGAATTTTGCCTAGAAAAATATTTGGAGGAGTTCCTACTATACTTATTCAAAATGGTGAATTTATTGAGGAAAATTTAAAAAAATCAAAATTTAGTGTAAATGATTTATTAGAGGAATGTAGATTAAATGGAGTATTTGATGTTTCAGAAATAGATTATGCAATATTGGAGACTAGTGGAAAGGTTAGTATATTACTTAAAGCAGAAAAGAAACCAGTTACTTTGGAAGATATGAATATAAAATCAAATAAGTATGGAATTCAAACAGAGTTAATTATTGACGGATATATTCTTTATGATAATTTAGAGCAAATTAACAAAAATGAGGAATGGCTGACTAAGGAACTTAAGAAAAGAAGAATTGCTTCTTCAAAGGAAGTGTTGTTGGCAAGTATAGATAACCTTGGGAATATAGTAATACAACTTAAACATAAGAATCAAGTTGTATTTAATGTGTTAAAATAAAGAAAAGGCTTTTCAAATAATCAAATTTAGTCATTTCTTTATTTATCTTTGTATAAAATGGCTTGTACTAAATTATAGTTAAATTTTTCAAATGTTCAGTGTAGGAGGTTATAGGAATTGAACCTAGAGCACCTGCATCAGAACCTATGGTAAAGATAGTCAGAAGCTGCTTGCCTGCTTAATAAAGTATGTAACAATCCCATTGAAAACTTCTTTCTTATGAGCCATCTTTGGTTTAAAAGTATAGATCATATAGTATCATTTCCTTTTATATTAATTAAATATACATGTGGTAATTAAATTTAAAAGATATAAATTGTAACATGAATATCTTATAATAATTATATAGATTATTTTACATAAAAAATAAAAAAATATATATTTTAACATTAAATTAAGAGAATTTTAGCATAAGTATATGTTGAAATATTTACAATATTATGATAATTTTAGATTATAAAATGTATTGTTAAAGCAAAATAGTTTAACATAAGCACACTTAAAGGAATATTATGGTATATAACAATATTTTGGAGTGAAGTTATATGCTAAATGAATTTGGTTTGATTAGTAGAATGATATCATATATTATTAATAATCCAGAAAATAACAATTTGCAATTTGTTAAAGAGTTAGGAATATGGATTCTTGTAATAGTTATTTTAATTATTATTGCTATTTTGGTAATTGAAATACATCAATTAATAAGTTCAGTGTCAAAATTAGAAAAGAGGAGGGGTGATGAGTTGGAAACAAAAAACAATAAAAATACTGAAGCTTTTGATAATTTAATAAAAATGGCTGGTTTTTCTTATGAGTTAAATCAAGATATGTTTTATTATAATATGGATGTATGGCAGAGAGATGTTGGATATTGTCATCTATATGATGAAGCAGCAGCACCTTTAGGAATGATTATAGATTGTGAGCCTATATATTTTGAATATGAAGGTGAAAAATGGCTCATAGAATTTTGGAAGGGGCAGTATGATTTAGTTACTGGTTGTGAAATCGGAGTATATAAGGCACAAGCAGAAGATTTAGATATAGAAGGAATTTTTAATGGAACATTTTATCGTTGTATAGATAATAAGGACAGGCTAAATATGTCATTTACATTAATTAAAAATGGGAAAATATTATTTCAAAGATCAGCTAAACACTGGTGGTTAACTGGATTTAAATTAGGAGAATTTTCTGAGCCTTCAGATCTTACAATGCTTTTGAAAATTACTTTAAAGGATAATATTATGAGTAAAGCTTTTGTAGATGCATTAATAAACGTAGGCTATTCAAAGAAAGAAATAAAGAGAAAAGGGAATACGATAAGTTTGAATTTTTATAAACCACATTCAACTCAGCCACATACAAGAACAGAAGATACAGATGATATAATTCAACGAAAAAATGAGTGGTTATGTAGTAAATATAATGAGATAGTTGGGCCTTATAATAATATTGAAGATAAAATAAATGCAATTGCAGAAGAAGCACCTGAGATATATGAGATGCTCTTGAATATAGGAAACTTTAAAGAGCTGTTTAAAATATTTGATAAAATCAGAGGATATTTAAGTTAAAGTAAAAGCAGGAATTAAGTTTCCTGCTTTTATTATAAAGTCACTATTTGAATAAATGCATAAAATATATTGTAACTGTATAAGAGAAAGTTAAACATGGAGGTAACAAATGGATTTTTCAAAACGTATATCTGAAGTTTTTAATTCATCAGAAAAAATTTCATTTGATGATTCTTCAAAGATAGTATTATTAAGTGATTGTCATAGAGGAAATGGAAGCTGGGCAGATGATTTTTCAAATAATCAAAATCTTTTCTTTGCTGCTTTAACATACTATTATGAAGAAGATTTCACATATATAGAGCTAGGAGATGGAGATGAGCTTTGGAAGAATAAAAATTATTCAGACATTATACACACCCATAGTGATATTTTTTGGCTATTATCTAAGTTTTATAATAAAGGGAGAATTCATTTTATTTATGGTAATCATGATATAGAGAAAAAGAATGATGAATTTGTTAAAAAGAATTTATATAAATATTTTGATGAACGTGAAAATAAGGAGTTTTTATTATTTAATAATATGAAAATTCATGAGGGATTGATATTAAAGCATAAGGTTACTGGAGATGAAATTTTATTAATTCATGGGCATCAGGTAAGTATTTTTAATGATAGGCTTTGGAAAATAAATAGATTTTTAGTTAGATATTTATGGGGACCACTTAATCTTTTTGGGGTTAATGATCCAACTAGCACAGCTAAAAATTATGATAAAAAAGTTGCTGTTGAAGATAAGCTTATAAATTGGGTAAAAAAAGAAAAGCATATGTTAATAGCAGGACATACTCATAAACCTATTTTTCCTGAAGTAGATGAAGTACCTTACTTTAATGATGGAAGTTGTGTTCATCCAAGATGTATAACATCAATAGAAATTGATCATGGCGATATATTGCTAGTAAAGTGGAGTGTTAAAACAAAAGATGATGGGACTTTATATATAGGGAAAGATATAATTGCAGGTCCAAGAAAAATAAGAGAATATTTCAAATAATATGGGATAAAATAAAGATTAGTTAAAGAAATTATAAAAAGTTAATGTTCTATAAATTTGTAATATATACTAATGAGATTAATATGAATATTTAAGTAGAATTTTAACTAATGATATAGTATAATTGCATTGCTATAGAATTTTAATTTAGAAAGGGTGTGATGTTAGGGTTGGAAAACAAGCTGAAGTTATACGGCTTTAACAACCTCACAAAAACACTTAGCTTTAACATCTATGATGTATGCTATGCAAAGAGTGAGCGAGAACAAAAGGACTATATTGCTTATATAGATGAGCAATACAATTCAGAAAGACTTACAAATATTCTGTGTGATGTAACTGAGATTATAGGTGCGCATGTACTTAATGTATCAAAGCAAGATTATGAACCGCAAGGTGCTAGTGTGACAATTCTTATTACAGAAGAAGCACTACCAGTTCACTTGGTTGATCAATCTTGTAATCATGGTGAAATTGAAATCTTGAAAACAAGAGATTCTGTAGTTGGACATTTGGACAAAAGTCATGTAACTGTTCATACTTATCCAGAATATCACCCAGACAATTCAATTGCTACTTTTCGTGTAGATATTGATGTATCTACTTGTGGGGAAATTTCTCCTTTAAATGCATTAAAATATTTGATAGAAAGTTTTGATTCTGACATTATAACTATAGATTATAGAGTTAGAGGCTTTACTAGAGATGTTGATGGAAAAAAGCTATTTATAGATCATGAAATAAAATCAATACAAGATTATATTGATGAAAGCACTTTGAAGAAATATGATGCCATGGATATAAATGTATATCAATCAAACATATTTCATACCAAAATGCTTATAAAAGAAATTGAACTTCAAAATTATCTTTTTAAGAAGGATGTCTATGAGTTAAAACCTCAAGAACGACTTGATATTACAAATAGCTTACGTAAAGAGATGATAGAGATTTTTAGTGGAACCAATATATATTAATATGGATAATTATATAGGGGTGTCTCAAAATTATAATGAGGCAGCCTTTTTTTATTAATTTACATTAGTCGTGAAAGTGTTTTATAATATCGTGAAATGAAAAAATGATAAATTAAAGATTAGGCAGAATTACATTGTGAGAAGAAATTGAAACTTAATGAAAATTATGTATAATTAAGATATAGAAAAAATATTGTATAATAAATGTATATAAGTAAGGATTTATTGAAAAGTTTAATAAATAACTGTAATGGGGATTAATTATAAAATTTTTACGAAAATAAATTAATAAAATCATTATGACAAATGAAAATAAAAAATTTGGAAATTAACTTATGTTACTGGGGGGTACTACAAGTTAGCTGTTAATTTATTTAAACTTTAAAATAAAAAATTACAATTAAGAATGTGGGTATCTTATTTTTAGAAAAAGGTTAAAAATAAGGTGAGATTGTGATAAAATTAGATGGACTAGCAATTGAAAGCAAAAAATTGCTATGTAATTAATTAGCCTACACCTGACATTCCTTTATAACTGTTTCATTAGAAATTACGAGCTTTTCTAATGAAATAAATATAGAGGAGTGTTTTTTTATTTTGAAAAAATCTTATAAAACAGTTCGCTCAATTATAAAAATAGTACTTGACGAAAATAAAAAAAAGAATATAATGAATTTAAGAGACACCCCCCAGGGGGGTAGAGGAGGAAAATATGAATAATGAAAGAAAAAAAGCAATGCAATCTTTAAAAACAGCAAAAGGTCAAATTGAAGGCATAATAAAAATGATAGAAGATGAAAGATATTGTGTAGATATATCAAATCAAATAATGGCAGCACAATCATTACTTAAGAAATCAAACTTAATTATATTAAAAAACCATATGCATAATTGTGTCAAAGATGCATGTAAAACAGATGATGCAGAGGTTAAGATAGAAGAAATAATAAGTATTTTAGAAAAAGTTATGTCAAAATAAAGAAGGTGGAAGATATGGAAAACAAAACTTTTTTAGTAGAAGGAATGACATGTTCAGCATGTTCAAACAGAGTTGAAAGAGTTGTAAAAAAGCTAGAAGGGGTTGAAAATGCTAGTGTTAATTTTGCAACAGAAAAATTAACATTAACAATGAATAATGAGCTAATAAGTGATGAAAATATAAAAGAAGTAGTAGAAAAAGCAGGATATAAACTAGTAGAAGAAAGCAAAATTAGAGATAAAGATAATTCTGATGCTGAATGGATTAAGCTACTTAGACGGTTTGTTATATCAATAATTTTTACTATTCCATTACTTATAATAAGCATGGGACATATGATAGGTTTGCATTTGCCGATGACAATTGATCCTATGATGTACCCATTAAACTTTGCTTTAGGACAAATGTTTTTAACTTTAGTGGTTATGTTTACAGGCTATAAGTTTTATAAAGTTGGGATAAAAAATATTTTTCAGTTAAGTCCTAATATGGATTCATTAATAGCAGTAGGAACATTATCAGCATTTTTATATGGAGTATTTTCTGTATTTAAAATAGCTCAAGGTGAAACAGAGTATGCTATGAATTTATATTTTGAATCAGCAGCTGTAATATTGACTTTAATAACATTAGGAAAATATTTAGAAGCAGTTTCTAAAGGAAAAACATCAGAAGCTATAAAAGCTCTTATGGAATTAGCACCAAAAGTTGCAACTGTTGAAAGAAATAAAAGAGAACTGCAAGTAAAAGCTGAAAATGTTAATGTTTCTGATATAGTTATAGTTAGACCTGGAGAAAAGTTGCCTGTTGATGGAGAAATTATTGAAGGCAATACATCAATAGATGAATCTATGCTAACAGGAGAGAGTATTCCTGTTGAAAAGGAAATAGGAAGTACTGTTATTGGAGGGAGTTTAAATAAAACAGGATTTATAAAATATAGAGCCACAAAGGTTGGAAAAGATACAGCTCTTGCTCAAATAGTAAAACTAGTTGAAGATGCGCAAGGTTCTAAAGCTCCAATAGCCAAACTTGCAGATGTAATATCATCTTACTTTGTGCCTATAGTAATAGGGCTTGCTTTAATATCATCTTTAGCGTGGAAATTAGCAGGGGAAAGTAACGTGTTTGCACTTACAATATTTATTTCAGTACTTGTAATAGCTTGTCCATGTGCATTGGGGTTAGCTACCCCAACAGCCATAATGGTAGGAACAGGGAAAGGTGCAGAAAATGGTGTTTTAATTAAAGGTGGAGAAGCTCTAGAAACTACATATAAGCTGAATACCATAGTATTTGATAAGACAGGGACTATTACAGAGGGAAAACCTAAAGTTACTGATATTTTAGTAAATAATATAACAGAAGAAGAAATACTTACATTAGCAGCAAGTGCAGAAAAAGGTTCGGAACATCCTTTGGGTGAAGCTATAGTTAAGGCAGCTGAGGAGAAGGGATTACTGTTAAAGGAAATAGAAAAGTTTAATGCTCTTCCTGGCCATGGAATTGAAGTTAAAATTGAAAATAAAGATATTCTTTTAGGAAATAAAAAACTAATGATAGAGAAGAATATAAGAATAGAAGATTTTAATAAAAAATCAGATACACTTGCTGAAGAGGGAAAAACACCAATGTATATTGCTGTAAATGGTGATTTTAAGGGAATAATTGCTGTTGCAGACACTCTTAAAGAAAATAGTAGGAAAGCAATTGAGAACCTTAAGAGTCTAGGAATTAAAGTAGCCATGATTACAGGTGATAATAAAAAAACTGCTGAAGCTATAGCAAAGCAAGTGGGGATTGAGTTAGTTCTTTCAGAAGTTCTTCCAGAAGATAAAGCTAATGAAGTAGCTAAGCTTCAAGAACAAGGACTAAAAGTTGCTATGGTTGGGGATGGAATTAATGATGCCCCAGCACTAGCTAAAGCAGATATAGGGATAGCTATAGGATCTGGAACTGATGTTGCTATAGAATCTGCAGATATAGTACTTATGAAAAGTGAGTTAACAGATGTAGCCACTGCGATTAAATTAAGTAAAGCAACTATTAAAAATATAAAAGAAAATTTGGGATGGGCATTTGGCTATAATATTTTGGGAATCCCAGTAGCCATGGGAGTACTTCATATATTTGGAGGACCATTACTAAATCCAATGATAGCTGCAGGAGCTATGAGTTTAAGTTCAGTATCAGTATTGCTTAATGCTTTAAGACTTAGAAAATTTAAAGCTTAGATAGGAGGAGATAAGTATGAAAAAGAAATTATTAATTGAAGGAATGAGTTGTGGTCACTGTGTAGCTCATGTTAGAGAAGCATTAGAATCAGTAGAAGGAGTATCTTCAATAGAAGTCAGTTTAGAAGATAATTGTGCAATAGTTGAAACTACAGTTGCTGATGAAGTTTTAAAGGAAGTAATAGAAGAAGAAGGCTATGATGTTGTTGGAATTGAATAGTTAATTTGTGATAAACCTTTTAAGATAGATAGTCTATTTTAAAAGGTTTATTTTTTATCAAATTTAATTAAAAATCATATATTGTAGATAGAAATGAAATATGCAAACAAAATTAAAGAACTAATAATCTATAAAAGTGATACATATAAATATTGTAAATGCTAAAATACTACTATTTAATACAAAAGCACTTAAAAGTGGAAAGGAATCAGTGAAGTATGTGTGGTTATGTTTCAGTTTTCATCAAGAATAATTCCTTCAAATTAAATAAGGAAAAAGTTATAGAATGTTTAAAATATATAGAGCATAGAGGTCCAGATGATATAGGGATTTATGAGGATGATAGTTCTATTTTGGGGTTTAGAAGACTTAGTATTATTGATTTAGAAAATGGACATCAACCCTTTAAAAAAGATTCTTATGAAATTGTATTTAATGGTGAGATATACAATTATAAAAATATAAAAGAAAACTTGGAATTGAAAGGATATGATTTTAAAACTGATTCAGATACGGAAGTATTACTTACAGATTATATAGAAAAAAAGGAAAAATTACTTTATGATTTAAGAGGAATGTTTGCTTTTTTAATTTACAATAGACAAACAAAAGAGATATTTGGGGCAAGAGACCAATTTGGTATAAAACCGTTATATTATATAAATGATGAAAATCTAATAGCTTTTGCATCTGAATATAAGGCTTTAGTCGCACTAATTGAAAATCCAAGTGTTGATGAGAATAGTCTTCAAAAATATTTATCATTTCAATATGTTCCAGGCGAGGATACGATGATAAAGGAAATAAAAAAAGTTCCTCCAGCTCATTATTTTACAATTATTAATAATGAAATTAATTTTCAGCGCTATCATAAAATTAATTTTCAAGCAGATGATACAATAGATAAACAAGATGTTTACAATGTTATGGTTGATTCAGTAAATTCGCATATGATTTCTGATGTTGAAGTAGGTGCGTTTTTATCTGGTGGAGTAGATTCATCGATTATAGCAACTATAGCTAGTAAAAAAAATCCTAAGATTAAATCTTTTACAGTAGGGTTTGATGTAGAAGGATATGACGAAATAGATGTAGCAAAAAAAACTAGTGAAGAATTAAGTATTGAAAATATTCACATAAAGGTAGGGGAAGAGGATTATATTAATGCTATTAAAGATGTAGTATATAAATTTGATGATCCAGTTGCAGATCCTTCGGCTGTTGGGCTATATTTCTTATCGAAAGAAGCTAGTAAACATGTTAAAGTTGTATTGTCTGGGGAGGGATCTGATGAATTGTTTGGAGGATACAACATTTATAAAGAGTATTTTCCACTAAAAAAAATAATTAAGTTACCTAACTTAATAAAACGATTTATTAAGTTTTTTGTAAGAAAATTACCTAAAATAAAAGGAAAGGATTATTTTCTAAGAGGAACTACTCCTTTGGAAGAAAGATATATTGGAAATGCTAAGATATTTGATAATAATGAGGCAGAAAAGGTTTTAATAAATTATAATTCGGATAATAATTATGAAAAAGTAACAAAAGAAATATATGATAATTGCAGAAGAAAAGGATATGATTATGTTACAACTATGCAAAATGTAGATATTCATACTTGGCTTAGTGGAGATATTTTAGCTAAGGGAGATAAAATGTCTATGGCTAATTCAATAGAACTTAGGGTACCATTTTTAGATAAAGAGGTTTTAAAGGTGGCAGAAAAAATACCTTTAAGGAAAAGAGTTTCAAGGAAAAATACAAAGTTACTACTTAGAGATGCTTTTAGAAGTCTAGTTCCTAAACATGTGGTAGATAGAAAAAAGTTAGGTTTTCCAACACCAATACGGGTATGGCTTAAGAGTGAGCTTGGAGAGGTAGTAAAAAAAACTATAAAAGATTCAAAAACAGATAACTATATAAATAAAGATTATGTTATGCATTTATTAGATGAGCATATAAAAGATAGAAAAGATAATTCAAGAAAAATTTGGACTATATTTATTTTTTCTTTATGGCATCAGATTTATATTGAGGGGAAAGACGTGGTATAATAATATAAAATTAACTTAAGAAGGATTGAAATTAATATGGATATTAATATAAACTATCAAAAAGAACTTGACTCTCTTATTAATAAATTAGTTAAAGAGAATGAGGTTCCAACTTTGTTATTGCACAGTTGTTGTGCACCTTGTAGCAGCTATGTTTTAGAATATTTATCTAATTATTTTAAAATAACAGTGTTTTTTTATAACCCTAATATATATCCAGAAAAAGAGTATTTAAGAAGAGTTGAAGAACAGAAAAAGTTTATTTCTTCACTTAATACTAAGCATGATATAAATTTTATTATAGGAAAATATGATACAGAAAGTTTTTATAATATGTCAAAAGGATTGGAAAATGTAAAAGAAGGTGGGGAACGTTGTTTTAAGTGCTATGAATTAAGGCTTAATGAAGCAGCAGCCATTTGTAAAAAAGAAAATTTTGACTACTACACAACAACATTAACAATAAGTCCTCACAAGAATGCAAAAAAGTTAAATGAAATAGGATGGAAATTAGCAGAGATACATGAAACTAAGTATTTATTCTCTGATTTTAAGAAGAAAAACGGTTATAAACGTTCCATAGAGCTTTCTAAAGAATATAATCTTTACAGACAAGATTATTGTGGATGTGTTTTTTCAAAAAGAGAAAGAATGGAGCAAATGGAGAATAGTAAATTGGAATAAATAGTATAATTCTAAAGCGAGAATATAGCCTAAGATAGGCTGATACCAATGAATTGAAGCATTAGAGTTACAAGTGTTTCAAGTTAGAAATTAAGAAAATTTTCTTGCAATTTATATATATGTATGTTAATATTATATTGTAGTAATACAAAAAATAGAAAATTAAAGATTCAGTAGATAATAATGTTCTCCGATTTAGGATTCATTAATCGAAATGGTCTTTAAATTGGAGGAATTAAAATGGATAAAACTTTAGTATGTGTTGATTGTGGTAAGGAATTTATCTTCACTGAAGGAGAACAAGCGTTCTACAAGGAAAAAGGATTCGAAAACGAACCAAAGAGATGTCCAGACTGCAGAAGAGCTAAGAAGCAACAAAACAACAGAAGATAGTTTCTAGATGAATGTTGCAAGGCTATAAGAGATTTCTCTTATAGCCTTTTCATATGAGGATAATTTAGGATAATCACCAATACCGTAGGTATTGGTGATTTTGTAAATTATAGGATAACTTTTCTTAAGCATTTCATATCTCTTATTGTTTTAGTAACCAAGCAATCAAGAAGTTTAAGATCCTTAGCAACAGTGCAAATAGCTTGAGTTTCATCTTCATCTAAGCAAGCTTCATCTACTAATATTTTAGCAAGTTTTATAAAAGCTTTTTCAATTCTATCAACATCTTTTTCAACTTCGCATAATTCTCTTAATATGAAATGAATAAGATCTGCTATTTCTTCTTCATAATTTTCGTTGCATTCACAACAGTTTGTTCCTTCATTGAATAAGGCTTCCTCTTCTATACTAGGCCTATATTCTGTCTTACCCATAGTTCATCATCCTCATATAATAAAATTTTGTTAGTTTTATGGTCTTAATATATTTTATGTATATATTGATACTAATGTGAATGTGAAATTTGATGAATAATTATTTAAAATTTGAAATGGAGATTATTAATAAATTATAAAAAAATATGAAATATGTGTGTAATTTATGAAAAATGTGGTATAATAATTTTCATGATGGGGTATAGCCAAGTGGTAAGGCATCAGATTCTGACTCTGAGTATCGGAGGTTCAAATCCTCTTACCCTAGCCAACTTAAAGGAAAGAGAAGGTATAAATGTTTTTAGTGGTTGAATTTTAACACACTGAGAATGTTAACCTTCTTTTTTTATACTATTAAATAGAATGAAAAAGTATAGCCCTTTAATATTAGTGAATAATTTAAAACAATAAGTGATAAGTATTTTTGAGTGTTGAAAAAGTAAATTATTTAAAATATCATAAAATTAATATAAAATCATATTGTGTGAATAATAAAATTAATAAAAAAAGTGAGGTAGAGTATGAAGTTTGCAGCTTGGGTAATTTTGGGGGGATTTATCTACATCATATTGGTTGGCTTGATTATAGTATTTATTCATAGTGCTACAAAGAAGGTACAGCCTAAAATTAAAAAAAATGAAAAACAAGAACAGTTCATTAAAGATAATAAATTATATAAAAGAGAAAATATAGATAAGGAAAAGTAAATTAAGTTTATAATTAATATATCTTTAAATTAATAAGAATGACATATAATTGCTATAAATTTAGTTTACAATATTAGTTAATATAATAGATATAGATAGGAGAAATAGTTTAATGGAAGTAATAAAATTAGGGTTATATTTAACAATTGGTATGATTGGAGTTTTTATTATATTAGGTTTTTTTATTGGTTGGTTAAATAAAAAAAGTATAAATTATATTTATACTGCTTTTGGGAAAACAGGATTATATATAACATCATTCATAGGGACACCTATACATGAATTTGGACATTATGTAATGTGTAAATTATTTATGCATAAAGTAGTAGAAGTTAAGTGGTTTATTCCAAGTGCAGTTGGAAGAGGTGGAACATTAGGGTATGTTAAACATAGTAGGCACAATAATTTATATCAGAGAGTAGGAGATTTTTTTATAGGGATAGGCCCTTTATTTATAGGAAGTATTATAATAGTGGTACTTAGTAAGTTTTTAATTCCAAACACTTTTAATACTATATTTAATATGATAAATATACATGAATTTAATTTTAGAGATGTACTAAAAAGTATTTTTTCTATTGAAAATATATCAAATTATAAATTTTGGATTTTTATAATTTTGGCTATTTCGATAAGTTCACATATGTCTTTAAGTAAACCAGATATAGAAAATAGTTACTTTGGCGCAATAACTTTGTTGTTTATAAATATGACTATAGCTTTTGCTTTTGTTAACTTAAAAATTGACACAAACCTCATAATTAAATTTATATATGCGTATAATTTTATATTTATTGCTTTATTATCTATAGGAGTTATTTCTATACTAAGTACTATTGTCTTATCAAAGCTATGGATAGGTGTAAAAAGGATAGCTTAGTTATAAAATATAGGACGATATTGAAAAATATGGTATAATATTTATAGATAAATAAAAGACTCAGAGAATATATAAAGGATAAATGGAGGAAAAAATGGACGAAGGACCTGGACCGGATGCTAGTAATATTATATATATAGTATTATTGATAGCATTAACTTTAATCAATGCTTTTTTTGCAGCAGCAGAAATGGCTATAGTATCAGTAAATAAAAATAAACTGAAAATGTTGGCAAGTGAAGGAAATAAAAAAGCAAAAGTAGTTTGCAAGCTTATAGAAGATCCCACTAAATTTTTATCAACGATTCAAGTTGGAATAACATTAGCTGGATTTTTTGCAAGTGCAAGTGCAGCTACAGGAGTGTCAGAAAAACTTGGAAAATTTTTAACAAGTTTAAATGTCCCTTATGGAGAGCAAATATCTTTTGTTGGAGTAACTATAATTCTGTCATATTTTACACTTGTTTTTGGGGAGCTATTTCCAAAGAGGTTAGCTTTAAATAACTCAGAAAAGATTGCTATTGTTTTTGTTGGACCTGTAATATTTATTTCTAAGATATTATCACCTTTTATAAAAATCTTAGCTATATCAACTAACTTTTTAGTTAAGATAACAGGATTAGATAAAGATGGGTTGAATGAAAAAGTAACAAAGGAAGAAATTAAATCAATCTTGGAAGAGGGGCAAGTTAGTGGTACTATAAATGAAAATGAAAAAGAAATGATTGATGGAATTCTTGAGTTTGATGATAAAAGAGCTGATAAAGTAATGACTCCAAGAACAGAAGTTTATTGTATAGACATTGATGATGAATTAAATGATTATATAGATGAACTTTTAGAAAATAGATACACAAGGATACCTGTTTATGAGGAAAATATAGATAATATTATAGGAATTCTTTATATGAAAGATTTTATTATAGAAGCAAAGAATAAAGGGTTTGGAAATATTGATATTAGGGATATTCTTATAGAGCCTACATTTATTCCTGAATGTAAAAAAGTTAAGGATTTATTTAAAGAGATGAAAGCTTCTAAGAGCAAACTTGCAGTAATAATAGATGAGTATGGTGGATTTTCAGGAATAGTAACTATAGAAGATTTGGTAGAAGAAATTATGGGAGAAATAAATGATGAATATGATGATGAAGAAGAATGTATAATAGAAATTGCTGAAAATACTTTCTTAGTACAAGGAATTACACCTTTAGAAGATATAGAAGAAAAGTTAAATATAAAGTTTAAAGTTGAAGATATAGATACTTTAAGTGGTTTTTTAATAAGTTTAATTGGCAAAATCCCATCAAAAGATGATAGAAAAATTATAGAGTATTATGGAGTAATATTTAAGATACATGAAGTTAATGATAGAAGAATTGAGAAGGTAATAATTCAATTTGAACATAGTATGTATCAAGACAAAGAGCTGATGATAAATAATTAGATGTTTTGTGTTTTTTCTTTATTTTTATTTTATTCATATTAAAGATAGATTATTGAGAAAAAACAGAATATTAAAAAATAGATTAAGGGTATTTTAATATTGAAATGCCCTTAATCTATTTAAATTTATTTTAATTTTAAAACTTCCATATTTTCAATTGCAAAGTTTATTAATGAATCTATATCTAAAGCTTCTTCACTTTTTTTCATTTTATCAACTTTTGGATGAGTCTTCGGATGCTTTGGAACAAATATTGTGCAACAATCTTCATATGGAAGAATTGAAGTTTCATATGTATCTATCTCTCTAGCAATGGTCATAATATCTTCTTTATCCATAGCTATAAGTGGTCTAAATACTGGTCTATCAGCACAATCTGTACTAACTATAAGGCCATCCATAGTTTGGCTTGCAACTTGACCAATACTTTCGCCTGTGGAGATAGAGTCTATACCAAGTTTATCAGCTAAAGAACAAGCTATTCTCATCATAAATCTTCTCATAAGTATTGTTAATTCGTTTTCCCTACATTTTTCAATAATATTCATTTGAATTTCAGTAAATGGAACTATATATAAGTTAACTTCTTCAGTGTATCTAGCTAATATTTTAGCAAGTTCTTTAACCTTATCTTTAGCACGTTCTGATGTATAAGGATGACTATGGTAGTATACACAATTTAGAGCAACACCTCTCCTAGCCATAAGATATCCTGCAACAGGGGAATCTATTCCACCAGATAACATTAGCATTGTACTTCCATTAATTCCATATGGAAGACCACCAACCCCTTTAATCTTATCTTTATTAGACCAAATATAAGCATGCTCTCGTATTTCAATATGTACTATGCATTCGGGATTTTTAACATCAACAGTTAACTCAGTATTTGTATTTTTTAGAATATATCCTCCAATATCCCTAGAAGTATCAATAGAGTTTAGAGGAAAATCTTTATTAGCTCTATTAGTAATAACTTTGAAAGTTTTACAATCTACATTAGTGATACTTTTGACAGCCTCATTTCTTATTGTAACTAAATTTCTATCAACTTTAGTTACCAAACAAACTTCAGAAACTCCAAAAACATTTTTTATTCTAGTAATTCCTTCTTCAATTTCATCAACTTTTATAAAATATCTACCTTGATCAATTATAATTTCAAAATTAAGACCTTTTAATTTTTTAGAGATATTATTTCTTAGTTTTTTTTCAAATGTATTTCTATTCAAGCCTTTTAAGAATATTTCTGAGGCATATTTAACCAAAATTAATTTATTCATTTTTTAATTCTCCTTAATAAAAATAATCCTTTTTTTAATACTTCAATTGTTTTATCAATTTCTTCTTTTGTGTTATCTGGTGAAAATGAAAACCTTATGGCACCTTCAATATCATCTCTTGAAAGATTCATAGCTTCCAATACATGGCTTCCAAGAACTCCAGATTTACTCTTAGAGGTGCAGGCTGAACCTGTTGAGACAAAAATATTTTCTTCACTTAAATAATGAAGAAGAACTTCTCCACGCACTTTTGAAAAAGATATATTTAATATGTATGGAGAAAAAAAATCGCCAATAGGGCTGTTAATTTTAATGTTATCAATTTCTGCTAATTTATTTATCATATAACTTTTTAACATTTCAACTTTTTTATAGTTTTCCTTAAAATTTTTCAGTTTATCCTTAGCTGCAAC
Source organism: Clostridium sp. SHJSY1 (assembly GCF_031626875.1). Taxonomy (NCBI): domain Bacteria; kingdom Bacillati; phylum Bacillota; class Clostridia; order Eubacteriales; family Clostridiaceae; genus Clostridium; species Clostridium sp. SHJSY1. The sequence continues at coordinate 60,455 of NZ_JANDMF010000006.1, read as the reverse complement.
TGTAAGTCCCACTATTCCAGGTAGATTTTCTGTTCCTGCTCTTAAGCCTTTTTCTTGTTCTCCACCAATTATATTAGGAATTGGGGTTAAACCTTTGGCTAGATAACAGAATCCAATTCCTTTAGGACCATTAATTTTATGAGCACTAACAGTTAATGCATCAATTTTCATAGACTTAACATCAATAGGCAATTTTCCATAACCTTGAACTGCATCTACATGAAATTTTGCACGCGAACTTAAAATTTTTATAGTTTTTCCAATTTCTTCAAGGTTTTGGATTGAACCAATTTCATTGTTTACATACAATATAGATACAAGTGTAGTATCTTTATTGATAGCAGATTTTAAATCTTCTATATTTATAAAACCATCTGAATTAACGGAAAGATAGGTTACTTTAACATTATTGTCTTCTAGAAATTTAACAGTATTTTTTACAGAACTATGTTCAAAAGTAGTAGTAATTATGTGATTATTTTTCTTAACTAATCCTTTCAAAATAAAGTTATTACCTTCACTACCACCTGAAGTAAAATAAATTTCATCTTTAGAACAATTTATAGTTTTTGCAATTTCATATCTACATTCATGTAATTTCTTATCACATTCTAAGCCTAGTTTATGAAGTGATGAGGGATTGGCATAAAATTCGCTCATACTACTGGAGATAGCATTAATTACTTCAACTGAAGGTTTTGTAGTAGATGCATTATCTAAGTATATATTCATAGTTAACAACCTCTTTTACAATTTCTTATATTTCATATAAACAAACTTAGTATAAAGTAAAATTCATATTATTTCAATTGTTAAATAAAGTAGTATTTTATTCAAGATATGGTTATGTAAAAATACTTTGCTATAATGGTATATATAAGGAAAAAAGGAGAGAAGAAAATGGATAAGTCTAACATTGATTACACTCTTTATTTAGTTACAGATAGAGATATTTTAGAAGGCAGAAATTTAAAAGAAGCAGTTGAGGAAAGTATTCTAGGAGGCACAACTATAGTTCAGCTAAGAGAGAAGAAAATTTCTTCACTAGATTTTTATAATATAGCTAAGGAAATTAAAATAATAACCGATAAATATAATGTACCATTAATAATAAATGATAGAATAGATATAGCCCAGGCTATTGATGCTTCAGGTGTTCATTTAGGACAAAGTGATATGCCTTGCAAGGTGGCTAGAAAAATATTGGGCGAAAATAAAATAATAGGAATATCTGCACATAACTTTGAAGAGGCATTAAAAGCTCAGACAGAAGGAGCGGACTATATTGGTTGTGGGGCTATTTTCCCTACAAACACAAAAAAAGATGCCAATATAGTTACATGTCATTCATTAGGGAAAATAAAAAGAGCAATAGATATTCCAGTTATAGCAATTGGTGGTATTAATGAAAATAATATTGTTAAATTAAATGGATTAGGAATAGATGGAGTTGCTATAGTATCAGCAATTCTTGCAAATAATAATATTAGATATGCCACAAAAGAATTAAAGAATATTTTAGATAATAATTTTACAACAAATGTTTAGATATTGAGTTGGTTTAGTTATTTTAATGGTATATAATTAAGCAGAGGATAAAAAGAAAGAGAGGATAAATGTATGGGTGAAATGGAATTAGTAAGCAAGTCTATTGAAAAGATTGGTAAAGAAATTGATGAAATGAAGAGTATAGTTGAAACTCTTTATGGAAAATTAGATAGTATAAAAGATATGGCTAATAATTTTAAGAATTCTTCACAAGAGATAGTTGGGATTGCATCTCAAACCAATATGCTTTCATTAAATGCGTCAATTGAAGCTGCAAGAGCTGGAGAAGCTGGAAGGGGATTCGCAGTAGTTGCAACAGAAGTAAAGAAATTATCTGATATGAGTAGTAAAGTGGCTGAATCAACTGTTAAAGATCAAAATGAAATGCTTAAAATGATAGTTGATATTTACAAAGTTGCAGATGTAGTTAATGAAAAAAGTGAAAGTTTAAAGGAAGCTATTAATAGCATACAAAATGCTGTAGAAAAATAAATCATATGTTGCGATTAGAATTTAAAATTCATAACTTTAATTAAAGTTATTTTCAATTTTTAAAGATAGTTACTTAGTATAGAATAAGTTATAGTATATTTTTTTGAATTAATATGAATTAAAATGTTTATTGAAAAAAAATATTGACAAACTAGAATTTAAATACTATTATAAATAACATAAAGCAATTGCTTGAAAAATTAATATAATTGATGTCTTATCAAGAGTGGTGGAGGGACTGGCCCTTTGAAGCCCAGCAACCAATATAATAGTTCATTTACTATTTTAATGTGGTGCTAATTCCTGCGGTAATTATTTATTACTGAAAGATGAGAGAATAATAGTTTAGTGTTTTTTATGCGCTAGGGATTTATTCTCTAGCGCATTTATTTTTTATCTTACATTCATAGAGGAGGAGACAATTAGTGATAGAAATTAAAAATGTAAGTAAAAGTTTTGGGGATATAGAAGTTTTAAAAGATATTTCAATAAGCATAAATCAAGGGGAAATTTACGGTTTAATTGGACATAGTGGGGCAGGAAAATCAACTTTACTTAGATGTATAAATGGACTTGAATCCTATGATGCTGGTTCAGTGAATGTTATGGGGAAAGAAGTTTCTAAACTTAATAATAGAGAACTTAGAGAGTTTAGAAAGAATCTTGGTATGATATTTCAAAACTTTAACTTACTAAAAAGAAAAACAGTATATCAAAATATTGCTCTTCCACTTGAGGTTTGGGGGTATAGTAAGGTAGAAATAGATAAAAGAGTAATGGAACTGTTAAACTTAGTTGGACTAAAGGAAAAGATTAATAGTAAACCAACAGCTCTAAGTGGTGGACAAAAACAAAGGGTTGCTATTGCAAGGGCATTAGCATTAGAGCCAAAAATACTTTTATGTGATGAAGCAACATCAGCTTTAGATCCAAAAATAACAAAAGATATACTTACATTGTTATCTAAAATTAATAAAGAACTTGGAATTACTATTGTTATAGTTACACATCAAATGGAAGTAGTAAAAGATGTATGTGAGAAAGTAGCATTAATTGAAGGGGGCAAAATTAAAATAGAAGGAAAATCGGATGAGTTGTTCTTAAAACCAGGATTGTCTTTAAAGAAGTTCTTGGGAGAAGAAGAAGATGAAACTCTACCTGAAACAGGTGTAAATATAAAGTTATTCTTCCCAGCTGATTGTTCTGAAAATACAATAATTACAAAGATGGCTAGAGAAATAAATATTGATTTTTCAATAGTTTGGGGCAAACTTGAAAAGTTTAGAAGTAATGTTTTAGGTAGTCTAGTAATTAATGTAGAGAAAAAGGACAAGGATCTAGTTATAGATTATCTAAAAGGTAAAAATATAGAATGGGAGGTAATATAGTATGTGGGAATTAATATGGCCAGCTATATATCAAACGTTAATAATGGTAATACCATCAACTATATTAGCAGTAATAATTGGATTTATACCAGCAATTATATTAGTATTAACAGATGAAAAGGGATTAAAACCGAATAAATTTGTTTATAGTGGGTTAGACTTTATAGTGAATACACTTAGAAGTTTGCCATTCATTATATTAATGGTGGTAATTATACCATTAACTAGATTAATAGTAGGAAAATCATATGGAGAAGTAGCAGCTATAGTGCCATTAACATTAGCATCAGCACCTTTTATAGCAAGAATAATAGAAGCGGCTTTAAAAGAAGTTGATCCTGGAGTTATAGAAGCTGCAAAAGCATTTGGGGCAAGCACAATACAAATAATATTTAAGGTAATGATTAAAGAAGCAGTACCAGCAATTATTTCAGGAATAACACTTTCAGTAATAAGTATTATAGGATATTCGGCTATGGCAGGGACCATTGGGGCAAATGGTCTTGGCGCATTAGCTGTTAGATATGGATATCAAAGATTCCAAACAGATGTAATGATAATTACTGTAATATTACTTATTGTTATTGTTCAAGGGTTACAAAGTTTAGGAAATTATTTATATAACAGATTATCAAAGTAAAGATTTTAAGGGGGATTAATATATGAAAAAGAAGAGTATAATTTCAATAGCATTAGCAGGTGTATTGGCATTAGGTCTTATAGGATGTGGGGGGAAAAAGACAGATGATAAAACAATAACTATTGGAGTATCACCTGTTCCACATAAAGAAATAGTAGAAAAGATTCAACCTATCTTAGAAAAAGAAGGTTATAAATTAGAAATAAAAGAATTTGATGATTATGAATTGCCAAATACAGCAGTACAAGAAGGTGAAATAGATGCAAATTACTTTCAACATATTGCTTATTTAAATACAACAAATAAAGAAAAAAATTATGATTTAACATATACTGCAGAGATTCATATTGAACCTATGGCATTATATTCAACAAAGGTTAAGAGCCTTGATGAAATAAAAGATGGTGCAACTATAGCAATACCTAATGATCCATCAAATGAAGCAAGAGCTTTAAGATTACTCGCAAAATCAGGATTAATAAAAGTTAAAGAGGGAGAACTTATTACAATTTCAGATATTACTGAAAATACAAAGAATATAAAGTTTAAAGAGTTAGAAGCGGCACAACTTCCAAGAACTTTAGATGAATTAGATGGAGCTGTAATTAATGGAAACTATGCACTATCAGCTAAATTAGATGCTACAAAAGATGCAGTGTTCACAGAAGATAAAAATGATGAATCTATAAAAAATTACAGAAATGTATTAGCAGTTAAAAAAGGAAATGAAAATTCAGATAAAATTAAAGCTTTAACAAAGGCTATGACTTCAGATGAAGTTAAAGCATTTATTACTGATAACTATAAGGGTGCTGTAGTTCCAGTATTTTAATAATAAAAAAGATTGATTATAAGTTATATCAATACCTATAGATTGGATGCTTTGAAAATAGTATTTAATCTATAGGTATTATTTATGTCTTAAAAATGGATTAATATATGGAATTCATTTAATTTTACAAGAAATCAAAATAAGGTTAAAATAAATTATAATTAAATGGTAGTGGAGGAAAATAGAAATGAAAATTTCAAAAGTAAAGGCAGAGCTTAAAGGACAAGATATTTTAAGTATAATAAATGAATTTGTTAAAGTTGAAGGACTATCTCTTAGTAAAGTTGATATAGATAATGAGATTAAAATAGAGGGTGCTTTTAAAAAGGGAGTATCATTTGATTTTGAAGGAATACTAACAATAGAAGGTGTAAAGGATGGAAAAGTGTATTGTAAATTTTCAAAGTTTAAGATATTAAAACTTGGCTTATTTAGAATTATGCGAAGTTATGCATTAAAAACTGCCATTAAACATCTTGCTGTAAGTGGTATAGAAAATTATAAGGATATAGTAATTTTAGATATACATAAGATATTAAATCCAGTACCATATGTTGATTTGGATATTTCTGAAGTATATATAAAAAAGAATATGCTTATGGTTGAAGTTGCAGAAGTTAATATATCAATTAAAGGAGGATTAATAAAAGATGAAGAGGTTGAAGAAGTATTGACAGAAGAAGAGGAAGTGCTAGAATTTCCTATAGAGAAAGTAAAAGATGTGTATACTGTTGGAAGAAAAATAATGGAGGACAAGTTACCGGAGAAGGCTAGAATAGCCAGTGATATTGTTTTTATTTTGCCAGATGTATTAGCATTAATTTGCAGATTGTTAAAGGATAATAGAGTTCCAATGAAAACAAAATTAATTATATCAGCATCACTTGGATATGTTGTATTTCCTGTAGATATAATACCAAAAAAGATTCCATTTATAGGAAGTGTTGATGAGTTAGCTGTTGCTTTTTTTGCCTTAAATAAGATTGCAAGTACTGTTCCAACCAAAGTTATAGCTGAAAACTGGGAAGGGAAAAATGAATTGGTTCTAGTTCTTAAAAAAGGGGTAGAATATTTAGTGGGCTTTACTAATGCAAGAAATGTTGATAAATTATATAGTGTAATTAGTGAATTAAGTACATTATAGGAAGGTAAATTTATGGCGAAATATTATTCAGTATATAGAGGGAAATCGGGAGTATCTAAGATTCTTACAAGTTGGGAAGAATGTAAAGAAGAAGTTATAGGATGTAAAGGTGCTATATATAAGAGTTTTAAAACAGAATCAGAAGCAATAGAGTTCTTGTCTTTAAACTCAAAAGGAAAATGTGGAGATATTACTTTAAAGAGTGAAAGTGAAGAAAAATCAATAATTGATGATAGTAATTTAGTTATTTATGTAGATGGAAGTTTTTCTTTAGAAAAAAGTAACTATTCTTATGGATTAGTAGCTATTAAAGATAAAGAAGTAGTTTATGAGGATAATGGGGTGGGTGAAGACCAAGATGCTATAGCTCTTAGAAATGTTGCAGGAGAAGTTTTAGGAGCTTCTAGAGCTGTTGAATATGCTATTTTAAAAGGATATAAAGAGGTCACTATTGTATATGATTATCAAGGAATAGAATGTTGGGCCTTAGGCACTTGGAAGCGAAACAAGGAATTAACAATTGCTTATCATAAGTTAATGCAAGAAAATATGAAAAAAATTAGTATAAAGTTTATTAAAGTTAAAGGGCATAGTGGGGATAAATATAATGATATAGCAGACCAACTTGCAAAGAAAGCTTTGGAAATCATTTCATAGATTAAAAGAACAAAAATTACATAATATAAATATAGAAACCAGTTAGATTAATTAAAAGAAGAGGTGTTTTATTATGGGTAGATATGTAAATGGAATTATTACTGGAGTTGCAGTTGGTGCTGCAGTTGGAATGATGGTATTACCTCAACTAGATAGAAAAACTCAAAAAACTTTTAGAAAAGCTGGAGAAAGAATGTTAAATTATGTTGAGGATTCTCGTGATGGAATGATGAGAATGTTTTAGAAATTAAAAGCAGAGTTAAGGCTCTGCTTTTTTTGCCCAATAATTACCAACAAATGAACTAAAAATTGTTGAAAATATTACATTAAGTTGTTTCCTTTTACAAATTTATGTTATAATTTATATTAATTTAGTTATTTACCTGTATGAAATAATAAAAATTGAAAAAGGAAGAGGATACGATGGACATACTGTCATTAGGAGAAAAAATAAAAAAAAGAAGAAAAGAGTTAGATATGACTCTAAAAGACTTAGCGAAGGATAGAATTACTCCTGGACAAATAAGTTTAGTAGAGTCGGGAAGATCAAATCCATCTATGGATTTATTAGAATATTTATCTGTAAATTTACAGACTTCAGTAGAATATCTTATGGAATCTGAAGAGAGTCAAGCAGAAAAAATTAGTACATATTATTCACAAGTTGCGGAATCTTATATTTTAAGTGGTGATTATGATAGGGGGGAAGCATATATAGAAAAAGCTTTGTTGTATGCTGAAAAATATAACTTAGAATATAGAAAGGCAAAAATATTATCACTGAGAGGGAAGATAAGTACATTTAGAGGCGAGATTTCATTAGCGCAACAATTATTTTTATCTTCAAATGTAATATTTATAAAAAATAATAATTATGAAGAAATAGTAGAAACTTTTTTAAATCTTGGGAAAATAACAATAAATCTAAAATCATACCACTCAGCAAGTAGTTATTTGAAACAAGCAGAGAAAGTATATCTAGATAATGAAGTTGGAAATGATTATATGTTAGGTGAAATATATTACTATATTGCTATAATATATTTCTCAATGGAAGATGAAGAGAATGCTAATAAATATGCTTACATGGCTAAAGAAAAATTAATGCAAATTTATGATAGAGATAAGTATGCAAAATCCTTGCTTCGAATCTCAGAAGAATACAATGCAAGTGGAGATTTAGTTAGTGCAATTAAGTATTCTAATAAATCACTAAAAATATATGAAGAGATAAATAGATTAAAAAACTTATCAATAGTTGAAAATAATTTAGGAAAAATATTTTACAATTTTGAAGATATAGAAGAGTCTTTTAAACATTTTAAAATGGCTAATAAGTTATCACAGAATTATGATAACAATATAGAAATTGAGACAAGCTTAAATATTTGTAAAAATCATATAAAATTAAAAAATATTGATAAATGTGAGGATCTATTAGAAGAAATAAGACTTAAGATAAAAAGCAGTAACAAGGAACAGGTAATAGAATACAACTTAATAAAATATAGAATTTTTACGATAAAAGAAGAGTATGAAAAAGTTGAAAGCATACTACTAGAAAGTTACTATATAGCAAAAGATTCTGGCCTTTTGCAGAAAGCGGGAGAGATTGCTATAATACTTGGAAAGTATTTTATGGATAATAAAAAAGTAGAAGAAGCAACTAAATACTTAGATGAAGGGGTAAATTTATTTAAAGAATTAGGGGTTCTGTAAAATTAAATTTGATAGGTGATTAAAATGGAAATATTGTCTACTGGGGAAAAAATAAAAAGAGCAAGAATATACAAAGGAATAACATTAAAAGATCTTTGTGAAGATAAAATATCGATTTCAAAAATGAGTTGTATAGAAAATGGAAAAGTTAAGGCTGGTAAAGAAATTATACAGTTTATTGCAAATAAAATCGGACTTGATTACGATTACCTTATACAAGATGTTTATGAACAAATAGTAGAAAATCTAGCTGCAATTAAGAATGGTAAAAACAATGGGGAAGAAGAGATTAAGCATAATTTATACTATGCTGTAGAGTATGGGTATTATGAATTAGCCTTTGAACTTGTACATATTTTATTCTCGTATTATTTACATGAACAGAAATATGAAAAGATTCAATTAATAATATCTCAATATTATGATTTATACCAAAAGAATAATAAAGATGAAAATACAATAATATATTTTAGTGATATGGCAAAATACTTACTTCAAAATAAGGAGTATATAGAAGCTATAGCTTATTATGTAAGATTAAGAGAAATAATTAAAATAAAAGAAGCTAAAGAAAAAGAATTATATTCAACAATAACTTATAATGAAGGAATTTGTTATTGTAAATTGCATAATGAAATAGAAGCATATCTTTTATTAAAGGAATCAATTAAATATTTAGAGTATTTACAAGGTGATATAAATAAGGGAAAAGTATGCCAAGCTTATGCTTTAACATGTATAAGATTACGATATGAGGAAGCAGAAGAATATGTAAAAAAAGCTTATGAATATCAAAAAAGTAATCCGATGATAGTAGCTAGTGCTAAGGGGGAATATGGTAAGGCTTATTTTGAAGTTGGAGAAAGTCATAAGGCAGTAGAAGAAATTTTAGAAGGTATAACTATATTTCCAACATACAACAAGGAAAAACATGTACAATTTTTAAATGAATCAATAGAGACTTTATATAAGTATAGTCAATATGATAAAGCTTACGAACTAACAGGACAAGCTTTGGATTTGGCAATTGAAACTGGAAATATAAAGTTAATAGAGAAGGCATATTACTTTAAAGGAAGTATATTGCAAAGTGGTGGAAGTTTTAGAGAAGCTGAAATGTATATGAATTTAGCATTAGATAGTTTATTAAAGTTTGGAACAAAAGAAGAACGTAGAAAAAGATATTTAGATATGGCAAATATGTATTATAAATTAGGTGATATTAAAGATTCTTTAAAATATTTTTCATTGGCAATGACAAAAGAGAGAAACATTTTATAAAATTATAATTTAAATTGGATTAAATAAATTTGATTACAGTGTATTTATTTAATCCAATGTTTTTATTTTATTATAATTAAAATTGCGCCATAACCTTTAAGTTTAGTTATTATATTTAAAACTGAACTTTTTTTAGCGTATTTAAATTCAATTTTAGGAAAAGAAGCTTTTGATAAAATTTCTTTTTCCTCTTTACTTAATCTATCAGGCTTACCCATGGAAACCCAATAGTTATATGATGAACCAAGTTTGTCATTTATTTCGTAGAAAGTCATTCTAGAATCTTTATTTATATTAGTTAGATTCAAGGAAATTTTCTTTTCTATAGATTTTGACATACCAGGTTTATTCACTAATTTATGATTTTCTAAAATACTATCTAAGATTTCGCTATAAGTATATAGAAGTATGTTAAAACCATCAGAAGATTTTGTTACAATATATCCATTATCCATTGCAACAATATTGCCACTTAGTTTACTCATAAGATAATAAGCATAATATGAAGGCTTTCTTATAGCCATATCATTAATAAGTCCTGAAGCACCAATAAATACTTCGTTATTTAAATGAGTTTCTCTTTCTAATACATCAAAAGCTCTTAAATCACTCATATCTTCCAAGGTGAATAATTCCTTGTGGATTATATAAGGCACCATATAAGTTGTATCATAGATAGGATTTAATTGCCTGTTTTGAGTAAATTCATTATCTATTATAGTAAAGTCAAGAGTATTGATAATATAATCTTGCAAATTCAATTTTAGTTCTTCACATAATTTAGAAGAAAGTTGAAATTTTACTTTAGATAAATTAAAAACTTTCACATCAGAAAAATAGGATTTAAAACTTTCTAGCACTTTAATATAATCATCAATAAAAAAATTAGCATTATCAAGAACAATAAGAGGTTTTAATTCTATATAGTCAAGGAATTCTAATACAGTTCTTGCTCTATTCCAATTAAAGAAATCATTGTTTTTAAACACTCCCATATCTTCACTGAAAAAATTCTCAAGCCTTCCATAGTTAAAGTGAAGTTCCTCTTGTAGCTCCTCTAAAATATCTTTATTATCTTCAATAAGAAGATCAAAAGTATCACCTAAAGTAAGAATTTCTCTGAACTTTTCGTTAAATTTTCCTTGAGTTAGGTTCATATCAACATGAATATTCCATAATTTATTTTCGTAATTATATCTTTCATATTCATTAAGATAAGAAGATAAAAGTTCAACGGAATTATCAATTGGATAGTAAGTTATTTTTTTTAGACTTTCATATAATTTTTGGGAAAATCTATTTTTTCTTCTAAACTGAAGAGGTGTACAGTTGTAATAAATTTTAAAATGTTTATTTAAATATCTAGTATGAGAAAAACCTACTTCATCAGATATTTCTGAAATACTCATGTCAGTATCTAAAAGTAATTTTACTGATTCTTCTACTCTAGTTAAATTTAATAAGTCTGTAAAACTGTAACCAGTAGCGTTTTTTATTTCATGTGAAAGATAATGTGGAGTTAAAAACTCCTTTTTAGCAATTTCTTGTAAAGTTATATTGCTATTATAATTATTATAAATATATTTAGAAATTCTATGATATCTTTCTAATTGTTCTTTGTTATCTTTTAAATCTTCTTGTTCATAAAGTAAATAATGAAAGTTATTTATTAAATGATAAAGTAAGTTTATTAAAATATCTTGAATTTCTTCATCATAATTTTCTTGCTTTTGTACAAATTCATAAAGAAGTTCTGCTAGAAAAGTTCTAAATTCATCGTATTCTTCACCTTCTTGAGCGCCAAGATCAGAAGTATTTGTATAAAAATAAACATTTTTTATATCTTTGTAGTATTTTGATAAAAAACTAGGGTCTATATGAAATATTAAAAGTTTATTATCATCAGTAGAACTTATACTATGGGTTTCGTCTACATTTATTATTTCTAATTCATTTTCAAATAGTTCAAAGCTATCTGTATCTATTGATATTTTTACTTTGCCTTTTAGTACATAAATTACTTCGATAGAATTATGCCAATGAATGGGATATTCTTTTATAGAACAGAATGAAATATTAATTGGCATATTAGAGGCAAAGTTTATAAATTCTTTTCTCAAAATTTTCACCTCCTGTTTTATATAGAAATTATAACAATTAATAATTATATTAGAAAGCTAAAATATTCAAAATAAAACTTTGACTTTCTTTGACCTTTGTATTATTATAAAAATATAGAAAATAATACTTACAGTAATAAGGAGGAATAATTCATGAATGTTGAAAAAATGACATTAAGAGTTCAACAATGTTTAAGTGATTCAAATGGGATTGCAGTTAGATTTAATCACCAACAAATTGAAGTGATTCATCTTTTTGCTGCCCTTGTAGAACAAGAAGATGGACTAATACCAAATATTTTTACCAAAATGGGTGTTGATATAAAAAGGTTAAGTTTAGAAATTAATAATAAATTAGGGTCAATGCCTAAAGTTTTAGGAGAGGGAGCAAATTCCTCAGGGGTTTATATAACAAGAAGAGTAGATGAGGTTTTAGTAAAGGCAGAAGATATTTCCAAGAAATTTAAAGATTCTTATATAAGTGTTGAACATTTAATGTTAGCTATTATGGAAGTAGATTCTAAAGGTATGGTTGGAGAAATACTAAATAAGTTTAATGTTCTTAAAAAAGATTTTATGAAAGTATTAGAGGAAGTAAGAGGAAATCAAAAGGTTGAAACTCAAGATCCAGAAGGAACTTATGATGCATTATCAAAGTATGGTAGTAATTTAGTTGAGTTAGCTAAAAAGCATAAGTTAGATCCAGTAATAGGTAGAGATGAAGAAATAAGAAGAACAGTTAGAATACTTTCAAGAAGGACAAAAAATAATCCAGTGCTAATAGGTGAACCTGGGGTCGGTAAAACTGCTATTGTTGAAGGCCTAGCAGAAAGAATAGTAAAAGGTGATGTTCCAGAAGGACTGAAAGATAAAATTATATTTTCGTTAGATATGGGATCTTTAATTGCTGGAGCTAAATATAGAGGAGAATTTGAAGAAAGATTAAAAGCTGTATTAAAAGAAGTCCAAAGAAGTGAAGGCAGGATTATATTATTTATTGATGAGATTCATACTATCGTAGGTGCAGGAAAAACAGATGGTGCAATGGATGCAGGTAATTTAATTAAACCACTACTTGCTAGAGGAGAATTACATTGTATTGGAGCAACTACATTTGATGAGTATAGACAATATATAGAAAAAGATAAAGCTTTAGAAAGAAGATTCCAACCTGTTATAGTAGATGAACCAACAGTAGAGGATACTGTATCTATATTAAGAGGGTTAAAGGAGAAGTTTGAAATACATCATGGAATTAGAATTCATGATAATGCAATAGTAGCTGCAGCTAAGCTTTCTCATAGATATATTCAAGACAGATTTTTGCCAGATAAAGCAATTGATTTAATTGATGAAGCAGGAGCAATGATAAGGTCAGAAATAGATTCATTACCTACTGAATTAGATATTATAAGACGAAAAGTGTTTCAATTAGAAATTGAAAAAGGTGCATTAGAAAAAGAAAATGATGAGGGATCTCAGAAGCGCTTGGAAGCATTATCAAAAGAATTAGCTGAACTTAAAGAAAAAAATGATGAAATGACAGCGAAATACGAAAAAGAAAAAGAGCATATAACTTCTTTAAGAGAATTAAAGACAAAACTTGATGATGCACGTGGTGAAATTGAAAAATATGAAAGAGCATATGATTATAATAAGGTAGCAGAACTTAAATACTCAACTATACCAAGATTAGAAGAAGAAATAGAAAGAAGAGAAAGTGAAGTTAAAGAAAATTATGAAGGAGCTCTTTTGAAAGAAGAAGTAACAGAGGATGAAATTTCAGAAGTTCTATCAAAATGGACTGGAATTCCTGTGTCAAATCTTCTTGAAGGAGAAAGAGAAAAATTATTAAGGCTTGATTCAGAACTTCAAAAAAGAGTAATAGGTCAAAATGAAGCAATAGAAGCTGTATCTAGTGCAATATTAAGAGCAAGAGCTGGATTAAAGGATGAAAATAAGCCAATAGGATCATTTATATTCTTAGGACCAACAGGAGTTGGTAAAACTGAACTAGCAAAAACTTTGGCTAGAACATTATTTGATAGTGAAGATGCTATGATAAGAATTGATATGTCTGAATATATGGAAAAGCATGCTGTGTCAAGACTTGTTGGTGCACCTCCAGGATATATAGGATATGAACAAGGCGGACAATTAACAGAAGCTGTTAGAAGAAAGCCATATAGTGTTCTTTTGTTTGATGAAATTGAAAAAGCCCATGAAGATGTATTTAATATGTTTCTTCAAATTTTAGATGATGGAAGATTAACTGATAATAAAGGAAAAACAGTTGATTTTAAAAATACAATAATTATTATGACTTCAAATATAGGTTCACAATATCTATTGGAAAATGAAAGTGAAGATGAAGTAAGTGAACAAAGTAAAAAATTAGTTATGACTGCTTTAAAAAATAAATTTAAACCAGAATTTCTAAATAGAGTTGATGATACTATAATGTTCAAACCTTTATCAGAAACAGGAATTAAGAAGATTATTGAGATATTCTTAGATGAAGTTAGAGGCAGATTGAAGGATAAAAATATAATATTAGAAATTACAGATGATGCAAAAAATATTTTGGTAAAAGAGGGATATGATGTTGTATATGGTGCTAGACCACTTAAGAGATATATCCAAAATACCCTTGAAAATAGTCTAGCAAGAAAAATTATAAAAGGTGATGTTCATTATGGTTCAAATGTAGTTGTAGATGGAATTGAAGATGAATTAACAATTTCTACAAGGTAAAAATAGCTTGTATCAAAAATATAAAAATGCAGAAAATATATATGAAGAATGACTCGTCAGTAAAAACTCAAAATCAGCTTTCTTATGGGAATTGATTGTGTTAGTGTTAAGGAGGAATTTTTATGAATTATGTAACTGCATTTAATAATTATGTAGTAGTTAATCCTATAGGTGAAATGCAAGGATTCGCTGAGCTTGATGAAGCAGTATCAGCTGTAGATTCTTATGATTTAGAAAATATTTTAAAGCTTTCAGAAAAGCCAAAAAAAAATTCTATGTTTGATATGTATCAAGAACAAGATATGAAAGATGCAGGGGTGATTTTTGGTGTAGATGAAGGTGAATGTCAAATTTATAATATGGATAATCTAATTACAAGCATAAGGAATTCTGATATATTTGAAGATGAAAAAAATGAATTGATTTCAGAGTTGTTAAAAGAAAAAATTAATTTGAATGTATATGATAGAGGAATTGTGCAGCTACTATCTAATGTTGAGGTTGAATGGACATAATAATGAAAGGTCACGGTTTGATCCGTGACCTCTTAATTATTTTATTTCGTTTTCGTATTGTTTAACCATTCTTTTAACCATTTCTCCACCAACACTACCACATTGTTTTGAAGAAAGATTTCCGTTGTACTCAGTGAAAGGAACTCCCATTTCACTTGCAACTTCGTTTTTGAATTTTGATAATCCGTTCTTAGCTTCTGGAACTAATGCTTTGTTGTAATTTTGTGACATTTTAAATTCCTCCTCTAGCGAGCTATTTATTTGCTAAGCATTTCTGCTTTGCACTATTATTGTGTGTAAATGAAAAAAATATAAACTATAATTTAGTAGGTAAAAGAGGAAAAATGTACAAACTATATTATGGATTATTTTCTGTGTCTATATACTTTGAATAATCCAGTTGCTACAGGAATTATAATAAGTATTGAAATAATACACTCTGGAAGACCATTAGTAAGAATTATGGTGCCAAGTGTTCCAGCAACTGCTTCAGGACTCAAGTTTTTTAGTGATGCATATTGATTACGAAATAGTAAAAAAGTTAAACCAAGCACACCAACTGTGTTAGTAATTGTACCAGCAGCAGCAGCAAATCCATAAGCAGCTATTGAGTTATTAAATTTATTCTTTATAAATTTATATATATAATAAGATATAATTCCAATCAATACTCTTGGTATTATAGCAACTATAGGATTCATAAATACTGGTGATAAAAGGGTTGGTGCAGTTATATTTTGGTATATTGAAAATAATCCAAAAACTAATCCAACAGCAGCACCTACAATAGGACCTTCAATAATAGCGCCTATTATTACTGGTATATGCATGATTGTAGCTTTCATGAAAGGAAGTGGTATAAAGCCTATTCCTGTTAATCCCATAAATATGGAGATGCTAGATAACATCCCTATTGTGGCTAATTGTCTAACTTCAAAAAAACTTTTTTTATGATTTTCCATTAAATTTCCTCCGTTCTTATTCTTTTATCTAATAGACATAATTCGGAAACTCTTAAATATAGATTTAAAGTTCAGCTTTGTTAAAATGCTGACAAATATTATTTTATCATTAATTAAAAAATTATCAATTAACATAATTAATAATAGAATTTTCTTAAAATTATAAAGGATTGATTTTCAAGTGAATTTGTTCTTGAAAATCAATCCTTTAATTTATATTATTTAATAATATCTCTTTTATCAGGCATAACTAAAGCACATGCAATATATGCAATAAATCCCCATCCCATACACAAAACCAAAATCCATAAAATTCTTATTAGTGTAACATCAGTATCAAAATATTCTGCTAACCCTGCACATACTCCAAAAACCTTTTGCTCAGATGTATTTTTGTATAATCTTTTTTTTGAATCCATAAATGTTAGTCCCCCCTAAAACTAAAAAACTTAACAATATAATTATAAGCGAGTATTATAAAAAGTATAGCTAATAATTACAATATAATAAAAAATTAAGATGATATTAAGATTAATTATATTTTAGGTATTTTGTGAAAATAGATATATAATGATAGTATAAGATAATTGTGAGAAATAGGAGGGGTGTCATGGGCGATTGGTACAAAGTGGGAGACTATCCTGAAAAATCTTGGAGTATATCAAAAATGAAAGTGCTTCAAAATTGTCTTAGAGAATATTATTACACATACTATGGTTCACATAAAGGCTGGATATATGAATCAGGAGATGAACAAAAAATTTCTTGGAGATTGAAAAAGTTAACTAATATATGGCTTATGTTTGGTGATAAACTTCATGAAATTATAAAATATCAAATTAAAGATAATGAGAATAAAATTAGTGTAGAGCAAATGAAAGTATATATGAGAAATAAGCTTAATTCTGAAGTGAAGGCCAGTATAGAAAAAGTTAAAACTGGAGAATGGGATGAATATCCTAAAGGAGAGATGCTTCAAGAATATTATTATGAAGAAGGGCTTAGAGAAGAGGTTGTAAAAGAAATAAAAGAAAGAATTGAAATATGTACTAGTGCTTTAATAAGTTCTAAGTCCTATAATGATATTAAAAATACAGAAAAAAAGATTTTGGAAGTTGATGAGGGAAAGTTTGATTCTATTTTTGTTTCTGGTATAAAAGTTTATGCACTTATAGATTTGTTGTATATAGATGAAAATGGCAATTACATTATTGTGGATTGGAAAACTGGTAAGATTGGAGAACAAGATAAAGAGCAGTTAATGGTTTATGCAATATATGTTATGGAGAGGTATGGAGTTAATTTAGATAAAATTATAGGAAGAATAGAATATCTACTATCAGGTGAAAATGTTGAGTATATATTTAATATTGATGATATTGAATATATAAAATATAGAATAAGAATGGATTTAAATGTTATTGATGCTTTTTTAGAAGATAAACTTCAAAATAAACCAATAACTAAAGAAAATTTTTTGATGAGTGAAAATTTAAATAAGTGTAGGAAATGTAAATTTAGAAGATTATGCATAAATTAGGAGGAGATTAATATGAGATTAATAGATATTGTTCAGTTAACAAATAATAAATTTTTAAATATGTATAAATTAAAGCTAATAAATAGAAAAGGAACTCCAAAAGATTATTTTGTTGCTAGCAGAAGAGAAAGAAGAAAATTAAGTTGTGTAACTAAAGATCATACTGTTTGTGATGGAGTTATGATAATTCCTATTACTGAAGAAGGGGAAGTAGTAATGCTTAAACAATATAGACCAGCTATATCTGATTATTTGTATGAGCTTCCAGCAGGAATAGTAGATAAAGGTGAAAGTATAGAAGTAGCTGCAAAAAGGGAATTATATGAAGAAACTGGTTTAATAGCAAAAAGTTATGAATTGTATCTTAAGCCAAGTTATACTTCTGTAGGATTATCAGATGAGACTACAGCTATTGTAAAAATGATAGTTGAAGGAGAAATAACAAATGAACATACAGAAGATGATGAAGATATTGAAGTGTTTAAATTAAAAATAAGTGATGCAAAAAAGTTTGTAAAAGAACATAATGTATCTATAAAAGGAGCATTGGTTTTATTAAGTTTAGAATAAATATTAAAAGGTGATGTTCTCTTGATAAAAACACTTGTTTTTGTTGGGAGAACATGATATAATAAAAAAAGAAATTTTTACATAATTATATACTTGGGGTGATAAAATGAAATTTCAAAGTACAAGAGGATTAGAAAAAGGAGTGACATCAGCTGAGGCTATTATTCGAGGTATAGCTAGTGATGGAGGGCTATATGTTCCAGAATCTTTTCCAAACTTGTTTGATGCATTAAAAGAAAATAATCAATTATCATATGAAGAACTAGCCTTTAATATAATAAAGGAATATTTCACTGATATTGATGAAACAGAATTAAGAGATGCAATTAATGATGCATATAAAAATCGTTTTAAGGTTGAGGTAAATAAGGAATTTCTAGAATTGTACCATGGGCCAACTAGTGCGTTTAAGGATGCTGCATTATTATTTCTTCCTCAAATTATGAAAAGAGCAAAGAAGACTTTAACTATAAAAGAAGATATAGTTATACTAGCTGCTACTTCAGGGGATACTGGTAAAGCTGCTCTTGAAGGGTTTAGTGATGTAGATGAATTTAAAGTAGTGGTCTACTATCCTAAAAATGGAGTAAGTGCTATTCAAGAAAGACAAATGGCAACACAAGAAGGAAGTAATGTTAAGGTGTTTGCAATTACAGGTGATTTTGATAACGCACAAACAGGGGTTAAAGAAATATTTGGAGATGAAAAGTTTAAAGAAGAATTAAAGAAAAAGGGCTATCTTTTATCTTCAGCAAACTCAATAAATATAGGGAGACTTGTACCACAAATAGTGTATTATTTCTATGGTTATTTTGAGTTAGTTAACCAAGGCAAAATTGAAATGGGGCAAGAAATAAATGTAGTAGTGCCTACAGGGAATTTTGGTAATATATTAGCATCATATTATGCGAAAAGAATGGGGCTACCAGTACATAAATTTATTTGCGCATCAAATGAAAACAAAGTATTGTCAGATTTCTTTCAAAGTGGAGTATATGATAAGAGAAGAGAACTTATCTTGACAGAATCTCCATCTATGGATATTTTAGTATCTTCCAATTTAGAAAGATTATTATTTGAAGGTAGTGGGCGAGATGGACAAGAAATAAAAAAACTTATGGATTCCTTAATGGGGGAAGGTGTTTATAAAGTTTCTGAAAAAATAAGCAAATTCATGGGGAATTTTTATGGGAATTTTGCAGAAAAAGAAGAAGTTTCAAAAGCAATAAGTAATATTTATAAAAATGAGGGGTATCTAATAGATACACATACTGCGGTAGCAGAAGTAGTTTATAAAAAATATGTGAAGGAAACAGGAGATAATAGACAGTCATTGATTGTATCAACGGCAAGTCCATATAAATTTCCGAGAAGCATTTGTTCTTCACTAGATATTGATATTAGTGGATTAAATGACTTTGAAGTATTAAATAAGTTATTTGAAGAAACAAAGGTAGAAATTCCTGAAAATTTAGTTGGGCTAGAGAAAAAGAAAATTTTACACAATGAAGTATGGGATAAAGATGAGATGGAAAAAGCTCTCTTATCTTATTTAAAGTAGGGATTAATATGATAAAGGTAAGAGTGCCAGCTACTTCAGCGAACATGGGGCCAGGGTTTGATTCGTTAGGAGTTGCTTTAAATCTTTATAATATATTTGGATTTAGAGAGATTGAAGATGGGTTAAGTTTTAAAGGAGTTCCAGAGGAATTCTGCAATAAAGAAAATATAATTTATCAAGCTATGATGAAGTGTTTTAATAAAGGTGGATATAAACCTAAAGGAATAGAAATATCAGCATTAAAACAGGCGGTACCTGTATCTAGAGGACTTGGAAGTAGCTCAAGCTGTATAGTTGGGGGACTAGTTGGAGCTAATGAACTTTTGGGGAGAAAGTTTTCTAAAGATGAAATACTTCAGATGGCTGTTGAAATTGAAGGTCATCCAGACAATGTTGCGCCAGCAGTGTTTGGGGATATGATTGTTGCTATAATGGAAGATGAAAAAGTATACCATCAAAAGATAAATGTTTGTGATAAAATAAGGTTTGTTTCTATAATACCTAATTTTAGACTTTCCACTAGTGAAGCAAGAAGTGTTTTACCTAAAGAGATATCATTAAAAGATGGAATTTACAATGTAGGAAGAGCGTCTTTATTAGTTGCAGCAATATCAAATGAAAATCTAGAATTGCTTAAATATGCTTGTAAAGATTCATTTCATGAAAAATATAGGAGTAATCTTATAAGAGGTTTCGATGAAGTAAAGAAAGAAGTTTTTAGGTTAGAAGGAATAGCTTCGTATTTAAGTGGTGCAGGGCCTACTATTATGGCTATATCTTTAAAAGAAAATATAGGATTTAGTGATAAAATTAAAGAATTTTTAAAGATAAAGGGATTAGAGTGGGATGTATATGAATTATCAGTTGATAAAGTAGGGGCAATAGTACTAGAGGGTGATTAGAAATGAAAGGGAATTTTTTTGTAATAGATAAAAGAGTTTTACCAGAAGTATATGAAAAAGTTGTAAAAGCGAAAAAATTATTAAAAGAAGGTAAAGTTAAGGAAGTAACAGAAGCTACAAAGTTAGCAGGAGTTAGTAGAAGTGTATACTATAAATATAAAGATTTTGTCTTTGAATTTTCTGAAAGTCCAAGAGGACAGAAGGCTACATTTAATATTATGATAATAGATCAAACTGGAGTGTTATCTACTATATTAAATTATATATCAAGCGTTGGTGGTAGTATATTAACTATAAATCAAGGAATACCATTGAATGGGTATGCATATGTTACTTTAACTATTGATATAAATAATCTAGATGGAGATATAAAAACATTAGTACAAGATTTGTCAAGACTAGATAGAGTGGAAAAGGTGGAATTTATTGCTATGGAATAGCAATATATTTTTAGAGTGAAATTGTGATTTCACTCTTTTTTTTATAAATAAATTAATTTAAGCAAATGAATTTTTTTATAGAATTTAACAAAAGTTAGTATTGACAGTAATAAATACATATATTAATATTAAAATATAATTTATCGATTTAGCGTGTTAAATTGATAAAGTAAGGAGGGGGCTATGACAAAAAAATATATAACACCAGAAGGTACAAGAGACTTGGTTTTAGGTGAATGTGCCATAAAAAAGAAATTACAAATGGATATTGAGGAGATTCTGGACAAATGGGGGTACAAAGAAGTTGTAACACCAACAATAGAGTTTTATGAGACTTTCAATTCAGGATTTCAGAACTTAAGAGAAGAAGAAGTTTATAAGTTTTTTGATAACAGAGGAAAAATATTAGTATTAAGGCCTGATATGACTATTCCAATAGCAAGGGTAGTTGCAACTAAATTTAAAGATATTCCAGGACCAATAAGATTCAGGTATAGTTCAAATGTGTATAGAGTACATGAAAGTTTAGGTGGTAAAAAAAATGAATACACTGACTGTGGGGTTGAACTTGTTGGAACAGAAGATAAATTTTCAGACTTAGAGATTTTAGTTACAGCTTTAGATGTTTTAAAAGTCTTACAAGTAAGTGATTATAAACTAGAAGTGGGAAATATAAATTTCTTTAATTCGGCAATTAAAGAATTGAATTTAGGAGATGAAGATAGAATAAAATTAGCAGAACTTATTGATAGAAAAAGTTTAAAAGAACTAGATGAATATTTAGATTATTTAGAAGTGGAAGATAATTATAAAGAATTCTTTAAAAAGGTTCCTTGGCTTTTTGGGGGCAAAGAAGTCTTAGAGAAAGGTAAAAAATATTGTTTTAATGATGAAGTTAAAAATAGTATAGAGTATTTAGAAAAGCTTTCAGAAGTATTATATGAACTTGGATATGGAGATATGGTAACTTATGATTTGGGAATGGTACCAAGACTTGATTATTATACTGGAATAATTTTCAGAGGTTATGTTGAAGGGGTTGGTGTTACTGTTTTAAGTGGGGGGAGGTATGATAATTTAATTTCATATTTTGGAGAAGATAGAAAAGCAGTAGGTTTTTCAATAAATCTTGATTCTGTAATGGATATTATGAAGGATAAAAAAATTGAACAAAAGCAATCATATAAACTTTGTTATGGAAAAAAATTTGAAATAGAAGCTTTCAAAAAAGCAGAAGAATTAAGAAAGCAAGGTTTTGTAGTAAATATGATTTGTAATCCAAATGAAAATCGAATTAATGTTCAGGAAGGAGGTAATAATAGATGAGTATAAGTATAGCATTAACTAAAGGAAGATTGGAAAAAGAAACTGTTAAATTACTTGATAAAGCAAATTTTGGTACAGAAGAATTAAAAGACAAAGGTAGAAAGTTGGTATTTAGTGATACTAAGGAAGAAATTAAATATTTTTTAGTTAAGGCTGCAGATTCGATAACTTATGTAGAACATGGGGTTGCAGACATTGGGGTAGTCGGCAAAGACACATTATTAGAATCGGGTAACGACTATTATGAAGTATTAGACTTAGGTTTAGGTAAATGCAAATTTATTGTTGCTTCATTACCTAAAAATGAATTTCTAAAGAAAATTGGGCATATAAAAATAGGAACAAAGTATCCAACCGTAGCAAAAGAGTATTTCAAGAAAAAAGGTATGGATGTTGAAATAATAAAAATTGAAGGATCAGTTGAATTAGCTCCCATTTTAGGGTTATGTGATGCTATTGTTGATATTATGGAAACAGGAACTACTCTTAAAGAAAATGGGTTAGTAGTATATGATACAATTTGCGATATTAGTGCTAGAGTAATAGTTAATAAAGCAAGTTTTAAAATAAAAAAAAGAGAAATAGAGTCATTTATAGAAAGAATAAGAAATGTATTAAGTGAGTAATAGCAATAAGCAATAGGTAAAGGTGGAATAGAAAATGTTAAAACTTTTCAATTTAGAGGAAAAAGGATGGAAGCTTCTTATTAAAGATTTAGAGGATAGAGAAAACAGTGAAAGCCAAGAAATATTAGATACTGTATCAAAAATATTAAAGGATATTAGATTAAGAGGAGATAGTGCAATAAAGGAATATACTGAAAAATTTGATAATGTAAAATTAGAAAATTTTAAAGTAAGTGAAGAAGAATTGGAAGAGTGTTTTAACTCAGTAGATAAGGAGTTTATTAATAATCTTAGTGAAGCAAAAAGAAATATAGAATATTATCACAAAGCTCAAAAAGGAAGCGGTTTTATATTGAATAAAGAAAGGGGAGTATTTTTAGGACAAAGAGTATTGCCTTTAGATTCAGTAGGAGTGTATGTACCTGGTGGTACTGCAGCATATCCATCATCGGTATTAATGAATGTAATACCAGCTAAGGTGGCTGGAGTAGAAGAAATAGTTATGGTAACCCCTCCAAATAAAGAAGGAAAGATAGATTCATATATAGGAGTTGCAGCTAAAATTTCTGGTATTAGGAATATATATAAAGTTGGGGGTGCACAAGCTATAGCTGCATTAGCTTATGGAACAGAGAGTATTCCTAAGGTAGATAAAATAGTTGGCCCAGGCAATATATTTGTGGCTACAGCTAAAAAACTTGTGTTTGGAAAAGTTGATATAGATATGATTGCTGGTCCAAGTGAAATTCTTATAATAGCTGATGAAGGAGCAAGTGCAAGTTATATAGCTGCAGATTTAATGTCACAAGCGGAACATGATAAGTTAGCTTCTTCTATATTAGTTACTACATCTAGCAAATTATATGAAGATGTTAATTTAGAATTAGAAAAACAAATTAAAGGTCTTTCAAGAAAAGAAATAATTAAAGAGTCTTTAACTAATTATGGGAAAATTATTATATGCAAGAGTATTGATGAATGTATAGAAGTTTCAAATAAAATAGCGCCTGAGCATTTGGAATTAATGGTTGAAAACTCTATGGAGCATTTGGGAAAAGTAAAGAGTGCTGGATCTGTATTTCTTGGATATAATACACCAGAACCCATAGGCGATTACTTTGGGGGAACAAATCATGTATTACCTACAAATAGTACTGCAAAGTTTTTTTCAGCACTTTCAGTAGATAGTTTTATTAAAAAATCATCATTTTTATATTATTCAGAAGAAGCTATAAAAGAAGATGGGGAAAAGATAATTAATATAGCGAACAAGGAAGGACTTACCGCACACGCAAATTCTGTGAAAGTGAGGATAAGGTAATGAAAGAAATAAATTCTTATATAAGTTTAAGAGGTGATAATGAAATAAATCTAAATGGTAATGAAAGCTATTTAGGAATAGAGCAAGAAATGCTTGGAATGATGAAAAGTTCATTTGGAAAGGTTGATTTTAATAGGTATCCTGATAATGAAAATGTAAAAATTAAAGAATTATATTCTATATATATTGGAGAGGAAATAACTAAAGATAATATAGTAGTCGGTAATGGTTCAGATGAAATGCTGGGATTAATAATTAGTATGGTAATTGGAGAAAATAAAAAACTATTAACAGTATCACCAGACTTTACTATGTATGATTACTATGTATCTATACAAAATGGCAAAATTATAAAATATCATAGTGATAGAAATGGATTTGTAGATATTGATAAGTTGATAGAACTTGGGAAAAAGGAGAATGTGGATTTAGTTATGTTTTCTAATCCGAATAATCCAACTGGATATGCATTTAGCTTAGATGAAGTAAAAAGAGTTGTGGAAGCTTTTCCTAATATATATGTTGTTATAGATGAGGCGTATTATGAATTTTATGGAGAAAGTGTAGTAGGAGAAGTAAATAAATATAAAAATTTAATAGTTACAAGAACATTGTCAAAAGCATGGGGACTTGCAGCGCTTAGAATAGGATTTTTAATTTCAAGTGAAGATAATATTAAAAAATTTAATGAAAGCAAGGTACCATATAGTATTAGTTCACTTTCACTTGCTGTTGCAGAAGTTGCATTAACTAATCAAACTAGAGTTAAGGAAGATAGCAAAAAAATAGTAGAGGAAAGAGAAAAACTTTATAGTAAGTTGAAAAATATAGAAAAAGAAGCTGTGTTAGAGGTAGAATTTTTTAAATCTAAAGCTAATTATATTTTTGGAAGAACTCCATATAAAGAAGCATTGCTTACTGGCTTAAGAATGAATTGCATTAACATAAGAAGCTTTGAAGATGATAGTTTTAGAATCACTATTGGATCACCTTTTGAAAATAGTAGGCTTTTGCAAAGTTTGAGGAAAATATTTGTATATGGAGGGGAATAAGGTGGATGAAAGAATAGTAACCTTAGAAAGAAATACAAAAGAAACACAGATAAAGATAACCTTAAACATTGATGGATCTGGAAAAACATCTATTGAAACTGGAGTGGGGTTCTTTAATCATATGCTGAATTTAATGGCTTTTCATGGAGGCTTTGATTTGGAAATTAAAGCTAAGGGGGATTTAGAGGTGTGTGATCATCATCTAGTAGAAGATATAGGAATTTTAATGGGAAAAGCATTTTTAAAGGCTTTAGGAGACAAGAAAGGAATAAAAAGATATGGCACATTTTTCATTCCAATGGATGAAGCTTTAGCACAGGTTTCTCTAGATATAAGTGGGAGAAGTTTTTTGATATTTCAGTGTGATTTTAAAAGAGAAAGTATAGGAAACTTCTCTACAGAAATGGTAAAGGAGTTTTTTAGGGCATTTTCTTCTAATGCAGAGATAACACTTCATGAAAGAGTTATTTATGGAGAAAATGATCATCACAAAGTAGAAGCCTTATTTAAGGCAACAGGAAGAGCTTTGAGAGAAGCAAAAGAAATAGATATAAATAATATGGTGCTACCTTCCACCAAAGGTATGTTGTAGGAGGTAGTTATGATAGTAATTATAGATTATGGAATGGGAAATTTAAAAAGTGTTTATAATGCATTTAAATATATAGAATGTGAAGCTAAGATATCTTCTGATATTGAAGAATTAAGAAAAGCTGATGCATTAGTATTGCCAGGGGTGGGAGCTTTTAAAGATTGTATGGATAATCTTAAAAGAACTGGACTTTGTAATGTTATAAAGGAGGAAGTTGAAAAAGGAAAAACGCTACTTGGTATATGTCTTGGAATGCAAGTACTATTTGAAAAAGGTTTTGAAGTTGAAGAAACAAATGGATTAGGACTTCTTAAAGGAGAAGTAAGAAAAATGGTAGAACCTAATGAAAAAATTCCACACATAGGATGGAACAACCTTGAAAAATATAGAGAAGATTTATTAGTAGATGGAATAGAAGAAAATTCATATGTATATTATGTTCATTCGTATTATGCTCAGAATTATAGAGAGGAAGATTTAGTAGGCTATTCAACCTATGGAAATCTTAAAATTCCAGGGCTTGTACGAAGAAAAAATGTTATGGGAGCACAATTTCATCCAGAAAAAAGTGGAGAAGATGGACTTAAAATTCTTAGAAACTTTAAGGAGATGGTTTTATGATAATTATACCTGCTATAGACATAATAGATGGTAAACCAGTTAGACTTTATCAAGGTGACTATAATAAAAAAGAAATAGTAGCAGATGATATATTAGAAACTGCTAAATCTTTTCAAAATGCAGGAGCTGAGTATGTTCATTTAGTAGATTTAGATGGGGCTAAGGCTGGAAAATTAATTAATGAAGAAGTTGTTATAGAAGTTGCTAAGAAATTAAGTATCCCAGTAGAAGTAGGTGGAGGAATTAGAACTTTTGATGATATAAAATATTTAATTGAAAATGGAGTGTCAAGAGTTATACTTGGTACTAGTGCAATGGAAGATGAAGGACTTTTAAAAAAAGCAATAGATAGCTTTCAAGATAAAATAGCTGTAGGAATAGATTGTAAAGATGGATATGTTTATGGTAGAGGTTGGCTTGAAGGAAGTTCTCTATATTATATAGATTTTGCCAAGAAGCTTCAATCTTGTGGAGTTAAAAATATAATAGTTACTGATATAAGTAAAGATGGTACATTACAAGGACCTAATGTGGAAATGTTAAATGCTCTAAAAAATGAAGTGAATATTAATATTACTGCATCAGGAGGAATAAGAGATATAGGCAATATAAAAACAATAAATGATATGAATTTATATGGAGCTATAACTGGAAAAGCTATATATGCAAAAACTTTATCTCTAGAGGAAGCTATAAAACTTACGAAAGGGGAAGTATAATGCATACAAAGAGAATTATTCCTTGTTTAGATGTTAAAGCTGGTAAAGTTGTTAAAGGGGTGAACTTTGTTGATATAAAAGAAATAGGTGATCCTGTGGCATTTGCAGAACATTATTATAAACAAGGTGCAGATGAACTTGTATTTTTAGATATTACTGCTACACATGAAGATAGAGGAATAATGAAGCAAGTAGTTGAAAGAGTAGCTGAAAAAATATTTATTCCATTTACAGTAGGTGGAGGATTAAGAAGTTTAGAAGATATAAAGACTATTTTAAGAGCTGGTGCAGATAAAATTAGTTTGAATTCAGCTGCTGTTAGAGATAAAAATCTAATCAAAGAAAGTGCTTTTACTTTTGGAAATCAGTGTATAGTTTTGGCTGTAGATGCAAAAAAAAGAGAAGATAATTCAGGATGGAATGTTGTGATAAATGGTGGAAGAATAGATACTGGATTAGATGCATTAAAGTGGATAGAAGAGGGAGTTAAACTTGGAGCAGGAGAGATTTTGTTGACTTCTATGAATTCAGATGGGACTAAACAGGGCTTTGATATAGAACTTAATAAGGCTGTATCAAATATTATTAATGTACCTGTAATTGCATCAGGGGGATGTGGAAGTCTTGAACATTTTTACGAGGTGTTTAATGAGAAAGTAGCAGATGCAGCACTAGCAGCATCATTATTCCACTATGGTGAACTTACAATAGAAGAAGTAAAGAAATATTTAAAAGATAGAGATATTCCTGTAAGGTTATAATGGAGGAATTATGAAGGAAGAAATAATAAAAAGAGTAGAAAAGGTTGATTTTGAAAAAGGTGATGGGTTAGTTCCAGCTATTGTTCAAGATTTTAATAGCAGTGAAGTTTTAATGCTTGCTTATATGTCAAAAGAAAGTTTAATTAAAACTTTGGAAGGTGAAACAGCTTGCTATTATAGCAGAAGTAGAAATGAGCTTTGGAATAAGGGAGCAACATCTGGACATTATCAATATGTGAAAGAAATTAGGATAGATTGTGATAATGATACCATACTGCTTTTAGTAGAACAAATAGGAGCTGCATGTCATACTGGGAGTAGAAGCTGCTTTTATAGAGAGTTATAGGAGGGAAAATGAGTAGTGTAATAAAAGAATTGTATTCAACTATTTTAGATAGAAAAAAGGGTGGAGAAGAAGGGTCGTATACTGTTTACCTATTTAATAAAGGCAAAGAGAAAATACTAAAAAAAGTTGGAGAGGAAGCAACTGAAGTTGTAATAAGCAGCCTTTCAGAAAATAAAGTTGATCAGGTGAATGAAATTTGTGATTTAACATATCATCTTTTAGTATTAATGGCTGAATTAGATATACCTGTTGAAATGGTGGAAGAAGAACTAATTAAAAGAGAGAGTAAAATTAATAACTTTAAGGGAGAAAGAAAAGAAATTGAAAATCTTTGATTAAAATGCTAAAGTTAAGGTATAATTAATATAGGAAAAAAATATAATTGTTAATTACCATTTGAAAGTGTTATAATAAGGCAACAATGGAATTTTGAAAGGAGCTTTGTATGAAGGAGCTATTTAAAATTAAGGAAATATCATTTTATGCTGAGGACTTTCTTGACGATTTAAGTGAATATGAAGATATAATTCCTATAATAAAGGAATTAGAACCTAAGTTGCATTATGAAAAAATTGCTGTAACTGAAAAAAATGAGTGTTGTGGAAAGAGTAAAGATAATTATTTTATTCAAATTCATGGATACATAAATAAAGATGATGAATTTATTACTAAAGAAGAATTAGACATGTTTAACAATACATTAAAAAAAGAAGATTTAGATCTTTTTGTTATAAGAGTGTATAAATGTGTTGATTGTGGAAAATGGATAATAGATATATTAGAATAATGATAATCCTTTTGCAGATATTACAATGTTTGCAGAAGGATTTCTTTGTTGGTGTCATATTCTATAAACACTTTGGCTTAAAAGCCTTGTTATTTTTTTGATTCCAAACTAAAATTAAAATATCTAATAATATCATTATATAGTTAGTAAAAGGAGAAGATTTTATGGATGAATTAGTGAATTTGAGAAATAAATTCTTGTATTATTTTTTTAAGTTCATCAATATAATTAAAAATAGTGGTATAGCAAAAGTTATAAGAAAAAGATGGAAACTTTCATTAATAATTTTACTTGGAATGTTTTTAATGGGAGGTTATTTTGTTGGAAGTGTTAATAGCACTAAAGATAGAGTGATAGGAAAACTGGGTATAGCATTAAAAGAAGGGGATACTAGTAAGCTTAGTAAAATAGTTAGACTAGAAGGTAAAAAAGTAAACAATGAAAAGTTAGAACCTTTAATAGCTTATTATAAGGCGGATTCTTCTAGAAGTGATAGTGTAGTAAGAGCCTTAAAAAGTTCAGGAAAAACAGAAGCTTTTAATTTAGAATCAAAAAAATCATTATTTGGAACAGATTATTATATTGGATTAAATACATATAAACTACAGGTAGCAAGTAATTTTAATGAAGGAGTATTTACTGTTGATAAAAAAGAATATATTAATGGGGGAGGGGCATTTGAGAAGCTCATTCCAGGAATGTATTCTGTTGGAGGAAAATTAGAAAGCGAATTTGGTAATATAGAAACTTCAAAAGAAATAGTTCTTATGAAAGATGATAATGTAAATATTGATTTCTCAGCGATAAAGGTGAAAGTTGATTCAAAATATAAAGATAGTGAAATATATGTAAATGGAAAAAGTACAGATTCTAAAGTAAAGGATGGGAAAGAATTGGGGCCATTTCCTACAGATGGTTCTATGTCTATAAATATCGAAAATGATTTTCCTTGGGGAAAGATTAAAAGTGAAGAGGTACATGTTTCTGGCACTCCTAATATAAATTTAGATATTAATATGGAAAATGATAAGGTGAAATCTGCGGTAGAAGAAGTTTCAGATAAGTTTTATAATAGTGTATTTAAAGCATTAAATGAAAAAAAGAAAGAAGTTATTGAAGAAGCAACAAAAGAGGCAAAAGATAAGATATATGATGTACTGCAAAAAAAATATTTCTTATTAGATGATAAATATGAAATTAGCAATATAAATATAGATGACAGTAAAAGTAAATTCGATTATAAGGAAGGTGCTTATAAGGCAACATTGGTTGTTAATGTTAATTATAAAATCAAGAAAAGTTTTTTAGGAATTGGCGTGGGGGAAAGTAGTTCTTCAAAGATGTTTCTTACAAAGTTTATTTATGGTAATGATAAATGGAGTATAGAGGATGTGGAAAACTTTAGTTTGTAAATAATAAAAAGGTGGGAAATATACTAATGATGAAAAACGTTATTAAAGTTATCATAATGACAATTATGTTTAATACTATGGTAATTTCACAAGTCGTTTTTGCAGCTAATGGTTCAAGTTTACAAAGTGAAATAGAAAATAATAAACGACAAATTGATGCTTTAGAAAAACAAAAAAATGATCTTAATGAGGAAAAGAAAACTGCAAATAAGAATTTAGATTTAATTTTAAATAGGATAAATGAAAAAAATAATAAGTTGGTTGATGCAAATAAAAATATTGAATCATTTCAAAGTAAAATAGATGAATTGAAAAATAAAATAAACGATTATGAAAATAATATAAAAAATAATAATGATATAATTAGAGAAAAAGTGTTACTAATAGAAAGTAAAGAAAATGAAATGGAACAAACAGAAAATCTATTAGGGAATAGACTTAGAAATTATTATAAAAATAATATATCAACTCAAATTATTTATACAATCTTACAAAGTGACGGTTTTGTTAACTTAATAAGCAATATCAATACTATAAATAAGTTGGTTGAGATGGATAGTAAGCTAATAAATGTATCAAAAGAAATAAAACAAATTGTTGAGAAAGAAAAGGAATCAATACAAGAAGAGACGGACAAGCTTAATAAAGAAAAAGAACAAATAGAAGTATTACAAAAGGAACAAGTTCAAATTCAAAAGAGTCATATTGAGGAGAAAAATATATATGAAGCTCAGATGAATGAATTGAAAATACTAGAAGATGAAAAACAAAATATTCTAAATTCATTAAGTGATGAGGAGAAAGAAATTCAAGAAAAAATAGGAGATTTAAATTCTTATAATAATAATTTGCAAGGACAGATTGATAATCTTTTTAATAATATTAATAATAAAATCAATGTTGAGAATAATATTTCTAGTGGAGAAGCATTCTTAATGCCAGCTAATGGACCTATATCAAGCCCATATGGGCCAAGAGTGCATCCTATTTTTGGGACTAATGGATTTCATACAGGAATAGATATTGCAGCAGGTAATAATTCACCTATATATGCATCAAAAAGTGGAAAGGTTGTTTTTGCAGGAGTACAAAGTGGATATGGTAATACAGTTATTATAGATCATGGTAGTGGGATTCAAACATTATATGCTCATTGTAATTCTATTTCAGTATCCAATGGACAAGCTGTTACTAGAGGAGATGTGATTGCTAAGGTTGGATCAACAGGAAATAGTACTGGTCCACATTTACATTTTGAAGTAAGACTTAATGGTAAGCATCAAAATCCTAGTTCATATTTAAAATAAAATTATGTTAAAGAAACTATCTTATTAATTATTTCTTAAGATAGTTTCTTTTTTTAAAAATAAAAACCTGTACTTAGACAAGTACAGGCTAAAGGGTTATGCTCATTTTTTGAAAGGGATAAATGAACATAATGTGGGGTTTATATAAACTTAATTATTATAAATAAATAAGTTGTATGGGCTAAATTATTAGTTATTATATATATTATAAGACAAAAACATCCAAATGCCAATGGATAAATCAAAATATTTTGAGAAAAATGAAATAATTCTAAAAATTATTGATTTTCATAAATAAAAGATATTAATTATATAAAACATAATTATGTAAAGAAATTTATAATGTTATATGTGTAAATATCCATAATTGAAATTATACTATAAATAGTATAATATAATGTACTATACTATTTGAAATAAAATTTAAAATTATTAGGAGTGATATGTAATTGAATAATTTATATATAATGAAGGAAATAGAAAAAACTATGAACTTTGCAAAACGAAAAATTTATGAAGGAAAGTTATTAATAGATATATTAGACTTAGATAAAAAATTTTTTGTTGAAATGAAAAATAATAGTTATTATTTTTATGATGAAAAAGAGGAAAATGAAAAAAAATTTAAAGGGATTTTACTCTTAAGTGAAAATGTAAATGATTTAAATGAATTTAAACTAAAAATAAAAAAAATTATATGGAAATTAGATAGTAATGGGTTTATAATCATAAAGTATGTAAATAATGAAAATTTTGATATAGATTTAAAAAAAGAAGAATTTGAAAATTTCTTAAAGTATAAAGGATTTCTTGATATAGAAAGTTATATTATTTTGGATAAGAAATCAAATGAAGTAGATAGTGAACAAGGATTGGTTATAATAGCTAGATTACATGAAGAATTGCTTAAGGAATCACCAGAATATGAAGAGTATACTATAAATTTTGTAGAAGAAGGTAAATGTGGAGGTTGTTCAAAGAAGAGTGGTGGATGTAATGGAAAAAAAGGTAGCTGTAACAGTTGTTGTAGGAAATAAAATTTTAAGATAAAAATCTATAAAAATATTATTTAATACGATATAATGTAATATGTAAATATGGGAAAATAAATAATTGATATAATATACATATTTCGGCAGGAGGTTAGACAATTGGGAAAACCAAGTATTTTTAGTAAAGATTATGAGAGACGAATGAAAAAAAGAAAAAAGTCAATAATTTTAATTGTTCTTTTAGTAGTAGTTACAATGGTAGTTTTAATTTATAATTCAGGAGCAAAAAATATGGATTTTTCAAATCTTAAAGCTAAGATACAGGCCTGGGTTGATAACGGAAAACCACAAGAAAAGGTAACTAAGGTTGAAGAAGATAAAACTAAGGAACCAAAAGAAGAAGCTCCTGAGGAAAAACCACAAGAAAAACAAGAATCATATGTTGATATTAATGTATCACCTGGAGTAGTAATTAAGGCACAATATGAAGAAAAAGATGGTAAGAGGCAATTTGTTAAAGTAGATTCTGTACAAGGATACACTTTTAATATTAGCCCATCAAAGGGACAACTTTTAATACTTGATAGTGCACAAAATATGAAAGTTTCAAATACAGAAGGAGTTATAAAGGATATAACAAAAACAGCATATGTATCACAAGCAGGGTCTACCTTTCCAAAAGATCAAATCTTAGCCAATGATCCAACCTATACTTGGCATTCAGAGGCTAAATTTATAGATGATTCAAAAGTTGTGTATGTAAGTGAACTTCCTTATTTTAATAAAGGGAAGAAGAAGTATCTTTGGATATATGATTTAGGCACTAATAGTGATAAAATAATTTGGTCAGTTATCGGTTCAGAGATAAAAGTAGGAGATGTGGTTCCAGAAAAAGGGATTACTATAACTGTAGATGGCGTGGTTTCATATTTAAAAGCCGATGAAACAATAACTAATTAGAAATACTAATAAAAACTAGTAAATAAACAAAAAATTTGATAATATTTAATAAAATGTGATATAATAACTTAGTCTATAAACATGAATAAAAGGACTATTTTAGGAGGAATATAATAAATGGAAGCTAAAATGGAAAAAATAGAAGCAAATTTAGTTAAAATTGAGGTAAAAGTTGAGGCAGAAAAATTTAATGCTGCTTTAAAAAAAGCATATAATAAGAACAAACAACATTTTAATGTTCAAGGTTTTAGAAAGGGTAAAGTTCCAATGGCAATGGTTAAGAAATTCTATGGTATAGAAGTTCTTTTTGAAGATGCTATTAATTTTTCAATAGATGAAACTTATGGTAAAGCTTTAGATGAAAATAATATAAAACCAGTTGACTATCCAAAAATAGATGTTGTTGAAGTTGGAGAAGATAAGGATCTTGTATATACTGCAGAAGTTACAGTATATCCAGATGTTGAACTTGGAGAATATAAAGGGTTAGAAGTTGAAAAACCAGCTTATGAAGTAAATGAAGAGGATATTGAAAAACAATTAAAATCAATGCAAGAAAAGAATGCAAGAGTTGAATCTAAAGAAGAAGGAACTGTAGCAGATAAAGATATCGCAGTAATAGATTTTAAAGGATTCATAGATGGTGTTGTATTTGAAGGTGGAGAAGGAACTGATTATTCATTAGAAATTGGATCAGGTTCATTTATAGATAACTTTGAAGAACAATTAATTGGAACATCTGTAGGGGAAAAGAAAGAAGTAAAGGTTACTTTCCCAGAAAACTATGGAAAAGAAGATTTAAATGGAAAAGAAGCTGTATTTGAAGTGACAGTAAAAGAAATAAAAGTTAAAGAACTTCCTGCTTTAGATGATGAATTTGCTAAAGAAGTATCTGAATTTAATTCATTAGATGAACTAAAAGAAGATATAAAGAAGAAGTTAGAAGATCAAAATGAAGAAACTGCAAATAGAGAATTTGAAAATGCTATAATAAATGCTGCAATTGAAGTGACTAAAATAGATTTACCACAAGTAATGGTAGAAAAAGAAATAGATGTTATGGTTAGTGACCTTGAAAATAGGTTAAAATATCAAGGATTAACTTTAGATCAGTACATGGAGTTCACAGGTAATACAAGTGAAAAGATGAGAGATTACATGAGAGAAAATGCTGATAGAAAAGTTAGAGCAGATTTAGTTTTAGATGCTATAGCAAAGAAGGAAAATATTGAAGCTTCAGAAGAAGAAATAAAAGAAAAGGCTTTAGAGTTAGCTAAAATGTATTCAGCAACTGAACATGAAAAAATGGCTGATATGCTATTAAATGCACAAAGAGCTATGATTAATAGAGATTTAGTTGTTGAGAAAACAATTAAGTTATTGAAAGATAATGTTAAATAATATATTTGATAAATTAATATAACATATTAGGATAATTGCCAGAATTTATTTTCTGGCAATTATTTCAAATAAAACATTAACAAAAAGATTAAAATCTTGTATAATTACAATATAAGTATTAAGATAGAGTAATATTAAGAGGAGGTAGACTTATGGCATTAGTACCTATGGTAGTAGAGCAAACAGGTAGAGGAGAAAGATCTTATGATATATTTTCAAGATTATTAAAAGATAGAATAGTCATGCTTAGTGGAGAGGTTAATGATGATTCTGCAAATCTTATAATTGCCCAATTACTATTTTTAGAAAGTGAAGATCCTGATAAAGATATTTATTTATACATAAATAGCCCAGGTGGTTCAGTAACAGCTGGAATGGCTATATATGATACAATGAATTATATTAAACCAGATGTATCTACAATATGTATAGGGCTAGCTGCATCTATGGGAGCATTTTTATTATCAAGTGGAGCAAAAGGAAAGAGATTTGCACTTCCAAATGCAGAAGTAATGATCCATCAACCATTAGGAGGATTTCAAGGGCAAGCAACTGATATAGATATTCATGCTAAAAGAATATTAAAAACTAAGGAAAAGTTAAATAAGATTCTTAGTGAAAACACAGGAAAGTCCTTAGAACAAATTTCACAAGATGTTGAAAGAGATTACTTCTTAGACGGAGATGAAGCAGCTGAATATGGTCTTGTAGACAAAGTTATAACAAGAAATGAAATAGGGAAAGATAAATAGTATAGATATAGAGTCTAAGTGAGGTGAATGTATGGCTAAATATGATGAAAAAAAGCAACTAAAATGTTCTTTTTGTGGTAAAAGTCAAGATCAAGTTAAGAGGTTAATAGCAGGTCCTGGAGTTTATATATGTGACGAATGTATTGATTTGTGTTCAGAAATAATAGCTGATGAATTTGAAGAAACAGTAGAATTTGATGCAAAAGCATTACCAAAGCCACAAGAAATAAAGGGCTACTTAGATGATTATGTAGTAGGGCAAGAAAGTGCTAAAAAAGCTCTTTCAGTAGCTGTCTATAATCATTATAAAAGAGTTAATTCAAATGACACAAGTGATGATGTAGAACTTCAAAAAAGTAATATTTTATTATTAGGACCAACAGGTTCTGGTAAAACATTCCTAGCACAAACGTTAGCTAAGTACTTAAATGTACCTTTTGCAATAGCAGATGCGACAACATTAACAGAAGCGGGATATGTTGGAGAAGATGTTGAAAATATACTTTTAAGACTTATTCAAAATGCTGATTATGATGTAGAAAAAGCTGAAAAAGGAATAATATATATTGATGAAATAGATAAGATTGCTAGAAAATCAGAAAATCCATCTATTACAAGGGATGTTTCAGGAGAAGGTGTTCAGCAGGCCTTACTAAAAATATTAGAAGGAACTGTAGCCTCAGTACCACCTCAAGGAGGAAGAAAACATCCACATCAAGAGTTTATTCAAATAAATACTGCTAATATCCTATTTATTTGTGGTGGAGCATTTGATGGAGTAGATAAGATTATAGAAAAAAGAACAAGCAAAAGTTCTATAGGATTTGGAGCTGAGATACAATCTAAAAAAGAAAAAGATGTTGGTAGTTTATTAAAAGAAATTTTACCTAGTGATCTTTTAAAATTTGGATTAATACCTGAATTTGTTGGTAGATTACCTATAGTAGTGACATTGGAATCATTAGATAAGAAAGCACTAGTAAATATATTAAGTCAACCTAAAAATGCTTTAGTAAAGCAATATAAAAAGTTATTTGAGATGGATAATGTTGAACTTGATTTTACTGGAAAATCTTTAGAGGCTATAGCAGAAAAAGCTATAGAAAGGAAAACAGGTGCTAGAGGGTTAAGGTCGATAATAGAAGAGGTTATGACTGAAGTAATGTTTGATGTTCCTTCAGATAATAGAATAACTAAGGTTATTATTACGGAGCCAACAATATCGAATAAGGAACAACCTGAAATTCATAGATTAACTGAGGGTGAAGAAAGACCAATTCTACCTAAGCCTAAGAAGGCGAAAAAAAGCAAAGGTATGGAAACAGCCTAAATAAAGAGTGATAGCATTTTTGCTATCACTTTTTATTTGATGAAATATTAATCAATTTTTCTGTATAGTGTGACCTTTGTAGGTTAATAATTATAATTATGAATAATAACTACAAATGGAGGAATAGGTAATGGCAGAAATATTGATTTTTTTACAAATAGTTCTAATGGTTATACTGATTTATTATATGGTTTATAATAGTAAACATACTAATTCAAAGAAAATAGTAATAAATAAAGAGAATAAAAAAGAAATGGAAAAATTAAATAGGATGAAGGCAATTTCCTTAACTGTACCTTTAACTGAAAAGAGTAGGCCAAGAAAGTTTGAAGAGGTTATAGGTCAAGAAAATGGAATAATGGCATTAAAGGCGGCATTATGTGGTCCTAATCCACAACACGTAATAATATATGGACCTCCAGGCATAGGGAAAACGGCTGCAGCAAGATTAGTTTTAGAAGAAGCTAAAAAAAATATCAAATCTCCATTTAAGAGTAATGCTAAATTTGTTGAAATTGATGCAACTACATTGAGGTTTGATGAAAGAGGAATTGCAGACCCTTTAATAGGTTCAGTTCATGATCCTATATATCAAGGAGCTGGTTCCCTTGGAGTTGCAGGAATTCCACAACCAAAACCAGGGGCTGTAACTAAAGCACATGGAGGGATATTATTTATAGATGAAATAGGTGAGTTACATCCTATAGAACTAAATAAGTTGTTAAAAGTACTAGAAGATAGAAAAGTATTTTTAGATAGTTCATATTATAGTTCAGAAGATCCAAATATACCTGATTATATAAAGGAAATCTTTGATAATGGTTTGCCGGCCGACTTTAGACTTATTGGAGCTACAACAAGAAGTCCAGAAGATATTTTACCTGCTATTAGATCAAGATGTGTAGAAATCTTTTTTCGAGGATTAATGCCAGAAGAGATAGTGAAAATTGGTAAAGATTCTGCAAAAAAAGTAGGTCTTACTATAGATGAAAATGCAAAAAAATTAATAGGAGAATACTGCTATAATGGGCGTGAAGTTGTTAATTTAGTACAATTATCAGCTGGAATAGCTGTTAATGAAGATAGAGATAATATTTCAGTTCAAGATGTTGAATGGGTAATAGAGAATGGTCAATATACAAAAAGGATTGAGCCTCAAATAAATAAAGAGCCAATGGTTGGAGTGGTAAATGGGTTAGCAGTATATGGAGCAAATCAAGGGGTCATCATGTTAATTGAAGTTTCAGCAAAGAGGGCTATAAAAGATTGTGGAAGTTTAAAAGTTTCTGGAGTGGTAGAGGAAGAGAGTATATCAAGTAGTAATAGAAAGATTACAAGAAAAAGTACAGCAATATCATCAGTAGAAAATGTAATTACAGTACTTAATAATATATATAATTTAGAGTGCAATAAATATCATATACATATAAATTTTCCTGGTGGTATGCCAGTAGATGGACCATCAGCAGGAATAGCTATTGCGACAGCAATATATAGTGCTATTAGGAAAAGAAGGATTGATAATTATATTGCAATGACAGGGGAAATTGGGGTTTTAGGAGGAGTGAAACCAATAGGAGGAGTAAAAGCAAAGATATTAGGAGCCAAAAAGGGAGGAGCTAAAGTTGTTATAATCCCAAAAGAAAATTGGAGTGATAGTTTAGAGGAGATTAAAGATATAAAGATATACACTGTTGAAAGTATAGGAGAAGTCTTTGATATTATATTTGAAAAAGAAGTTACTAAGGATAATTCTAAAATTGAAATATTATCTGCTAGTTTAAGAAGTGAAGAAGAAAGTACAATTTAATTAAAAGAGTTTTATATATAGATATATTGTCAATAAAATTGATGGAAAAGTGTACTTATTTAAAGGGATTATTTATTGAAAAAAGAAGTTATTATGGTATACTATTTAAGACTAAATAAATATTATGTGGATGGAGGGGAGACATATGGATAATAAAACAAGCACACTTCCATTAATTCCTCTAAGAGGATTAACTATTTTCCCAAGTATGGTATTACATTTTGATGTAGGTAGGGAGAAATCAATTGAAGCTGTTGATGTAGCTATGTTAAATGATGAAGATATATTCCTAGCAGTTCAAAAGAAAATGGAACTTGATGATCCAACAAGTTCTGATATAAGCAACATAGGAACTATATGTAAGATAAAACAAATTATAAAAATGCCTGGAGATACTATTAGAGTATTGGTTGAAGGTAAGTCTAGAGGGAAAATCAAAAAATATATTGAAAATGATAAGTATTTTGAAGTGGTAGTAGATAAAATTGATGATGGCCCAAAGACAGGTGAAGATGATGTAGAGTTAGATGGATATTTTAAAAGTTTGAAGAAAGCTTTCAAAAAATTCATAAAAGAAGCTGGGGAAGAAGCACCAGATATTTCGATTAAATATGAGAAGAGCGTTTATAAGTTTATTAATGTTGCTGCAAGTTATGTTCCTATGCCAGAAGAAAAAAAGCAAGAGATATTAGAAACTATGGACATAAAAAAGAGAGTAGAAATGCTACTAATTGCAGTAGAAAAAGAAATTGAAGTTATAAAAGTACAAAAGAGACTTGCTAATAAAATGAAAAAAAGTGTTGATGATTCTCAAAAGGAATATTATTTAAGAGAACAGTTAAAGTTTATTCAAGAAGAACTTGGAGAAGATGATGAAGAAAAAGTAATAATAGATAAGTTTGAAGAAAAAATAAATAAAGGCAAATTGCCTAAAGATGTTAAAGAGAAGGCTATCAATGAACTTGGAAGATTAAGAAGAATGAATATATCTTCCTCAGAAGGTAATACAGTACAATCATATCTAGAATGGTTATTAGATATACCTTGGGGAAAATATACTAAAGAAGTGCTTGATATTAAAAAGGCTGAAGAAGTATTAAATTTAGAGCACTATGGATTGGAAGATGTTAAGGAAAGAATTCTTGAATATCTTGCAGTTAAAAAGATGAGTGGATCTTTAAAGGGACCTATATTATGTTTAGTTGGACCTCCTGGAGTAGGTAAAACATCTATAGCTAGGTCTATAGCTAAAGCAATTAATAGAAAATATGTAAGAATGTCTTTAGGTGGATTAAAGGATGAATCAGAGATAAGAGGCCATAGGAGAACTTATGTTGCCGCAATTCCTGGTAGAATAGTATATGGATTAAAAGAGGCCAAATCATTAAATCCTCTAATTTTGTTAGATGAAATTGATAAGTTAAGTACTGATTATAAAGGAAATCCTGCAGATGCTTTATTAGAAGTACTTGATAGTGAACAAAACAAGACATTTCGTGATAATTTTATAGAATTACCAATAGATTTATCAAAGGCCTTGTTTATTACTACAGCTAATAATCTTGACACAATACCAAGGCCATTATTGGATAGAATGGAAATTGTAGAGGTGTCAGGATATACTTATGAAGAGAAATTTCATATAGCAAAAAATCATTTAATACCTAAAATATTTGATGAGTATAAAATAGAGAAAGATAAAATCATAATAAAAGATGATGCAATAAAAGAAATAATAGATGGTTATACAAGAGAGTCAGGAGTAAGATCATTAGAAAGAGGCTTAGGAAAGTTAGTAAGGAAAGCTATAGCTGAAATGTTAAAAGATAATAAGGAAAGTATATCTATTAACAAAAAGAAGGTAGAAAAACTTATGGGAAATAGGATATTTACTTTTGATGAAATTAAGAAGGAAGATAAATTAGGTGTAGTTACTGGATTGGCATGGACAGCATATGGTGGAGATACATTGCCAGTTGAGGCTATGGTTATGGATGGTAGTGGGAAATTGCAGTTAACAGGAAAACTTGGGGAAGTTATGCAAGAATCAGCTAAAGCTGCATATTCTTATGTAAGATCCAATGCTGTTAAATATGGAATTAAAGAAGATTTTTATAAAGAGAAAGATATACACATACATGTGCCAGAAGGAGCAGTACCAAAAGATGGACCTTCTGCAGGTGTAACAATGGTTACAGCTTTAGTTTCAGCTTTATCTGGAAAGAAAGTTAAAGGAAACATAGCTATGACAGGAGAAGTTACATTAACAGGTAGAGTTTTACCAATAGGTGGGTTAAAAGAAAAATCTTTAGCCGCTTTTAGAGCAGGAGTTGATACTATAATAATTCCCAAAGAAAATGCTAAAGATGTAGAGAAAATACCAAGTAGTATTAGAAATAAAATTAAAATAATAAAAGCAGAAGAAGTAGGAACTGTTCTTGAAAATGCTTTAATTGGAGAGTGTACTAATGATAATTAAAAATAGTGAATTTATTATATCTGCAGTGAAAAGGGAACAGTATCCAAATGAAAATAGAGTGGAAATTGCTTTTGTAGGTAGATCTAATGTAGGAAAAAGTTCAATTATAAATGCGTTAACAAATAGAAAAAAATTAGCTAAGGTTAGTCAAACGCCTGGAAAGACTAGGTTAATTAACTTTTTCTTAATAAATGATGATTTTTTTCTAGTTGATTTGCCTGGGTATGGATATGCAAAAGTTTCTAAGGCAGAACAAGCTAGTTGGGGAAAAACTATTGAAACATATTTACATGGAAGAGAAGAACTTAAAAGGGTTGTTTTGTTGGTGGATTCTAGACATAAACCTACAGGGGATGATATAACCATGTATAAGTGGATTAAACATTATGGATATGATGTTATAGTTGTAGCTACTAAAAAAGATAAATTATCTAATAATGAATTAAGAAAAAGTGAAAAGTTAATAAAAGATACTTTAAAATTAACCTCCGATGATAAGTTTTATTTTTTCTCATCACTTAATAAAAAGGGGAGAGATGAGTTAGTTGATAATTTGTTTGGAGATTTAGCAAGTGAGTAAAAAAAGAGCAATTTTTGCTCTTTTTTTTTATATTTATATAAAAAGAGATGATTTGATAATAGATAACAATATAAACTATATAAAGAGTTTTGTACCAAAATTTTGTGGCAAATAGACTAAGATAGAATAGTATATAGTATAAAAACAAATATAAATTCCAAGGAGGAAAAACAATGGAGATTAATGACATTATTAATGGATTAAACTGCAATGGTGAATCTAATGGTAATATAAACAATGCTGGTTGTGGATTCGGTAATTGTGGTGGTTTCGGTGGATTTGGTGGTAGTTGGATATGGATAATTATACTATTCTTCATTTTTGGATTTGGTGGAAATAATGGATTTGGAAATAACTGTTGCTGCACTCCATGTTGTGAACCAAAACCTTGTTGTTGTAAAAAACCTGATCCATGCTGTCATCATGAAAATTCATTCTTAGGTGGATCATGGTGGTTATTCTTATTAGTAATTCTATTTATTTGTGGCGGTTGTAATGGAAACGGTGACTTCGTATAAGTGAGTTGCAAATTGAGAATTCTACTAGAAGGGAGAGGTAGTTATGTCAAAGAAGAAGCATAAGAAAGACAATAGTTGTTGCTGCTGCAATAATTATGGTGGAAATGGCATGTTCGGTGGAGATGGCATATTCGGTGGTGGATGTGAAATGTGGCAGGCTATATTATTTTGGTTAATAGCTTGTGGCGCTGGATTGTTAAACACTAATTCAATATTAATAATATTACTATTCTTACTTTACGGTTGGAGCGAAACTAATTGTGGATGCAACGACGGGTATAGTTATTAGTAAAGTTGGGTGGAGGGCATTATAGGCCCTCCAAAAAATTGTTA
Organism: Clostridium sp. SHJSY1; assembly: GCF_031626875.1. Taxonomy (NCBI): domain Bacteria; kingdom Bacillati; phylum Bacillota; class Clostridia; order Eubacteriales; family Clostridiaceae; genus Clostridium; species Clostridium sp. SHJSY1. The sequence continues at coordinate 17,365 of NZ_JANDMF010000006.1, read as the reverse complement.
AAAAAAGTTAACCATTAATTTATTTATACATATAATAGCTAATATAAGCTTCATGTAGGAGGATTGATTATGTCAAAACATAGACATAAATCCAGTGATAGTAAAAATATAGGTAGAAATCAATTTAATAGTAATATTAATAATAATCCTTTTGGTATAAGTCCTCAACAATTATTAGGATTATTAGGTGGAAATATAGATATGACTGGAATCGGTAATATGTTATCGAATATGGGTAAAGAAGGTTTTGATTTAAATTCTATTAATCAGCAATTTAATGGAATGAATAATAATTTTAATGGAAGTAATATAATGAATGACACAGATGAAGGCAATAGAAAATATAAAAATGATAATGAGAATAATAAAGAAAAACATAAAGAGAATAGCCTTGAAGAGCTAAGTGGTAATGAAGATGATGAAAACATAGAATTTTTAAGAGACTTAAAGAAGATTGTAGATTCTAATAAAAGTGAATTCATAGATAAGATTATTGATTTGTATAATGAAGGAATCTTTGATGATAAATAATTGTATAAATTCAGCATATTAAGTCAATAATACTATTGTACCGGAGAAAGTATTCTCCTATAGCTAAATGAAGATTTTCTTCATAGAAGCTAAAACCCCCCATCCCCCTTTTAGGCCGCATTTAAATGCGGCCTTTTGCTTTAATTACTATAAAATGATGAAATTTTAAATGTACCATCATATACTTTTTCACAAGTTAGGTAAATATGAATTTGTGATTTATATGAATCACTTTTTTCTTTTATATATTTTTCAAAATTTAAACGCCATTTAATAGAAGTTATATTTCCTTCAGTGTCTATATTTTCATCAAAGAAGAAGCCGTTTTCAAAGCTATAAACATTATGTTCTTTATCTAAATTCCAAAGTAAAGATAATTCCTTTTCAGACATGCCATCTTTAAATATGTTTGGAACTGTATCAATTTCATAATCCTTCTGAATTATGTCAATAAAGCTTTGAATATTATCTATACTAGGAGGAACTTTAGTATCTTGTGTTGTATCTAAAAGAGAATTATCTATAATCATAAAGGATGAAAAGGTGGAGGTACTATTAAAAGAATTAAGACTATAGCACTGAGGCGTTTTAGTACCTTTTGAATTTATAATTCCAAAAATATTTTTATCTGTAGTTAATATATTAATAAAAGAATCATTTTTCCAAGTAAATACGTAATTGATAGGTTTGTTGTTTTTTGTTCCTTGTACAATAATTTGAGGGTACGTATTACGAGATAAGTTCCCTATATATATGGATAATGGCCACCAAGAAGAATCAGAAGATAAAATATTATCATCACAAAGGTTACTTAAATAAAAAGTTTTAGTATTAGAAACAATTTCTATGTCACTTGTTCCATTTTTAGTGAGCACTGTTAATGAGTCTTTTTTACCATCTCCGTTTAAATCAACTTGATTAGGTTTGTCTATATGAAGTTGATTGAATACATTTATAGATTTTGAAGAATTATTAGTTATAACAAATAATAGGGGGACTACTAAAAATAGTATAAAAATTAAAAAATAAAGAAGTTGCTTTTTGGTTATAAGAACTAATTTCATTCATAAATCACCTCCTATAATTTATATGTATTAATTTAAAGGAATATAATTTATCTACTGTAAAACTAGTTTATATAAAATAAAAAAAGATTGCTTTTAGCAATCTTTTTTGCAATTAGGGCATAATCCATAGAAATAAACTTTATTAGATAAAACTTTAAAGTCGGTATATTTAGTTGCATCATCATTTAAGTAAGCTAAATCAAAAGATTTAAAATCATCTACTTTGCCACAATTAATACATTGAATATGGGGATGAGAGATAATATTACCATCATATCTAAAATTTCCTTCGCCAACATTAATTTCTTGTATTAAATCAACTTCTACTAAAGTTTTCAGTGCTTTATAAACAGTGGCTAAACTCATAGTAGGATAATCTGATTGAAGATCATTATATATCTTTTCTGCAGATGGATGAGCAGTTGTGCCCATAAGATATTTATATACAGCTAATCTTTGTGGAGTAAGTTTTAATTTTTTTTCTTTAAATATAGCAGTTATAGTGTCCATAAAATACATTCCTTCCATAATAATATAATTTATTATAGTTTACGGGGGAAGAAAAGTCAATCATTATTTCTAGAGTGTTATCAGTAGTTAATAATTACTATTAAAAATTCATGGAAATTAATGTGTATGTATTATTGATTTTGTAATTAAATGGTGCTAAACTTTAATGAGAGAGGATATAAGGAGGAATGGATATGGCAAAGTATAAAGTTGGAGAAAAACTAATAATAGTGAATGATCCTAATGAAGAAAAGGCAAAACTTAAAGAATTAACTGGCTTAACCGTAGAAGATGACTATGCTCAATTTTCTTGGGGTATAAAGATACTTGATGTTGAATATGATAAGCCTAATGTAACACTTACATATAGAAACTTTAAAGGTCAAAAAAATAAAGTTTTTGCAGTGTGTTCAGATATTGAAAATTTTGATCAAGAGAAAGTTTTGGAAAAAGCGTTATTAAAAGCTTTCCAAAATGAAATTATTGATATATCTGTTTTTAAGAATACTAATTTAGAAAAATAGAAGGTATTATACCTTCTTTTTTTATTTTCCTATAATTTCAGATTTTTATCTTTAATTTTTAACAAATCTATAATATAATAAGATAAATAGTAAATCAATAACAAAATTGAAATAAGATTTATTGTTTTCTAATTAAAGGGTGAGCGGAAAGTTTTATTACTGTGGGTTAGTAATGGAAAGATATATGGTAATTTATTTTAATTGGGTTAAGATAGAATACGAACAAGTAAATGCAATATTAAGTTAAAGGGTGATGAGTTTATGAGTAAATGTCCGTTTTGGTCAAATAGAAAAGAGAAAATAGAATGTTATAATTCATGTCCTATGAATACTTTTTTTGCTATAGAAGATAATTGTCCTTTTAAGGAGTATCTATCAAATAGTAAAATTGAGTTTAAGGATATTGAAGAGTTTGATTATTCTCATAAGGATAGGAGTATTGATTTTATATCTGAAATGATAAAATAGGAATAAAAAAGTGAAAAGTTAAAAAAATTAAAGCATAAAAACTATAACTGGTGAATTTAGAAAAAATCAAAAGATTTAATAAGGAGTAAAATCATATAAAATATGATTTTACTCCTTATTTTTATTTATAAAGTGAACTATATTTATGAAGCAAGTCTTGTTTTAGATTCCATAACTTAATGGATAAATCAACATAGTATGTATGTGGATTTTCAAATCTAAGAACTTCCGGCCAGATTTTTTTTTCTTCTTTTTTAGCAAAGTTCTTTATTTCTAAGACACTAGGACTTTTGTAAACTAATACACCCTCTTTAAATATAGGAACTAATAAATCTTTAGTATAGAAGTTAGTAATTTTTTTTCTCTTCCAAGTATGAATTGGGTTAAACAATTCTAAGACTTCATTTTCGTCAATTTTTTCGTTATGTAAAGTCAAAACATCAGCTAAAGCCATATGATTTTCTTTATCAAAAATTCGTACTACCTTTTTAAATCCTGGATTAGTGATTTTTTCATCATTTTCACTTATTTTAATTTTAGGGATTATTGAACCATCTTTTTCAACAGCAGAAAGTTTGTAAACACCACCAAAAACAGGTTCAGATTTTGCAGTTATTAATCTTTCACCAACTCCAAAGGAATCTATTGAAGCACCTTGTTCTAAGACATCTCTTATTATATATTCATCTAAAGAATTTGAAATAACTATTTTACAATCATGATAGCCTGCGTCATCAAGCATTTTTCTACATTGTTTAGTTAGATAAGTTATATCTCCTGAATCTATTCTGATTCCAGAAGGTTTAATTCCTTGAGGTTTTAATACTTCATTAAATACCTTTATTGCATTAGGTAATCCTGATTTTAGTACATTATAAGTATCAATTAATAAAACACAATTATCAGGATAAATTTCTGCCCATGATTTAAATGATTCATACTCTGTATCAAATAATTGTACCCAACTATGTGCCATTGTTCCTATAGCAGGAATATTAAATAGCTTGTCCGAAATGGTGCAAGCAGTTGAACTACATCCTCCAATTACAGCAGCACGTGCGCCATAGATAGCTCCATCATATCCTTGAGCTCTTCTTGAACCAAATTCCATGACAGGTCTTCCATTTGCAGCTCTACAAATTCTATTTGCTTTTGTTGCAATTAAGGTTTGATGATTTATGGTTAAAAGAATCATAGTTTCTACAAATTGGGCTTGTATTACTGGTCCTCTAACAGTTACTAATGGTTCATTTGGGAAGACGGGGTTTCCTTCTGGAACAGCCCAAACATCACATGAAAATTTGAAGTTTTTTAAGTAACTTAGAAATTCTTCAGAGAACATATTTTTATTTCTTAAATATTCTATATCATCTTCAGTGAAATTTAATGAGCTAAGATATTCAATAAGTTCTTCAACACCAGCCATTATACAGTATCCACCACCATCAGGAACTCTTCTAAAGAACATATCAAAATAAGCTATTTTATCTTGAAGACCTTTTTCTAGATAACCATTTCCCATAGTTAATTCATAGAAGTCAACAAGCATTGTTAGATTTCTATCATTATGCACATCAAATGTGTAAGTATTATTCATTTTTTATCGCCTCTTTCAAAATAAATGCTTATGCCTATTGTACCTCTGTAAGAAAATTATTACAATGAAAAGTGGTAAATTGGCAATACTTCAAATATGGGAGGCGTATTATATATGAAGTTGGATAAATATCAATTAGAAGCAGTAAAAGCAAAAGAAAAAAATATATTAGTGGTTGCAGCCCCAGGGTCAGGAAAGACAACAGTAATAATAAATAGGATAAATTATTTAGTAAGTAAGTTATCTGTAGATGAAGGCAATATAATAGTTTTAACATTTACTAAGGCTGCAGCACTTAATATGAAAAATAGATATTTAGATGGATTTAAAAGAGAAAGAAGCCCGTTTTTTGGAACTTTTCATGGATTGTTTTATAAAATTTTATTAAGAGAGGGGTATAAAATAGATATTATTCAAGGATTTATTTCAAATAAGATAGTGGAGGGGGTATTGAAAAAGTATTCAGATGATGTAAGTGAGGATAAGATTAAAGAAGCTATAAATAATATTTCTTTATTTAAAACATCTGGAGCATCACTAGACCAATTCAAACCATCTATTACAAAAGAAATCTTTATAGAGTGTTATGAAAAATACAGTAAACATAAAGAAGAAAATAATCTTTTAGATTTTGATGATTTGGCAATTATAACTTTAAAATTAATGAAAAATAATAAAAGGTTAAGAGAAGGATATAAGAGGATATTTGAATACATATTGGTAGATGAGTTTCAAGATTGTGATGAACTACAAATAGAATTTTTAAAAATGATGAATGAGACTAATTCTTTATTTGCAGTAGGGGATGAGGATCAATGTATATATTCATTTAGAGGTTCAAAGCCTGAATATATGGTCACTTTCAATAAGATATTTAAAGATGGAAAAAAGTATTATCTTTCTAAAAACTATAGAAGTAATAGGAATATAATTGAAGCTTCAAAAAAAGTTATTGCTTGCAATAAGGAAAGAAATAATAAAGAGATTTTTTCAAATAAAGAGACAGATGGAATAATTAGTTGTTTACCTGCTTATGATGAAAGAATTCAAGGAGAAGAGATATATAGATGTATAAAAGATCTTGAAGCAAGTGGTAAATATAGTTATAAGGATAATATGATTCTATATAGAACTAATATGGAATCAATGAGTATAGTTGATACCTTTATAAGATATAAGATTCCTTTCACAATGCTTGATAAAGAGTACAATTTTTTTAATCACTTTATATGTAAGGATTTAATAGCATATCTTTCACTAGCTAATAATCCTTATGATAGAGGAGCTTTTATAAGTATTATAAATAAACCTTTTAGATATATAAGTAAAACTGCTTTAGTATATGTGAGAGAATATAGGGATGAGTTGAATCCCTTTGATATATTAATTAATAAGGTAGATACTCAGCCATTTCAAAAGAAAAAGTTAGATGAATTAAAAAGAGATTTCAATTATATAAAAAAGTCTTCTTTAAATAGCAGTATTCAATTTATAATAACTGATTTAGGATATATAGATTATTTAAAGGCTTATGCTGAGAAGTTTAAAAGCAACTTTGAGGATTTAGAAGATATTTTAGAAGAATTTAAAATTTCAGCAGCTTCATTTAGTAGTATTCCAGAATTTTTTGCGCATATTGATGAAGTGAGTAAAAAGCTTGAAGAAAGTAAAAGGAGTAAGAATGAGGATAGGGTTCTTTTGAGTACTATCCATGGAGTAAAGGGGATGGAGTTTAAAAATGTATTCATGATTAATTGTAATGAAGATACGATTCCTCATGCTTCTAATGATAACATAGAAGAGGAAAGAAGACTTTTTTATGTAGGGGTAACTAGAGCTATAGACAATTTATATCTTTTTACACCTAAAATGAGAAAAGGAAAGTTTAAGGAAGTTTCTAGATTTATTTTAGAAGGTGATTTTATTGATAAAAGTAAGTCAGAACATGGGTTGAAGGCAGAAACGGATGTGCATCATAGAGCTTTTGGAAATGGTAAGGTAAAAGAAGTTAATGGGGATGAAATCAAGATAAAATTTGATGATGGAATAATGAGAAAATTTTCTGAAAAAGTTCTTACAACTAATGGATTATTAATGATAATTGATTAACTGAAATAAAGAGATAATCTAATAAAAAACATAGGTTCGTTCCATTCCTGTAAATGATTAAATTTAGGTCAAGGGATGGAGTGATTTTGATGGCAAAATTACGATTAAAAACGCTAAGAATTAACAATAATTCAATGAAAACATTAGGTCAATGTCATGGTGAATATATGGATTATTGTAAGGCAATAGGGCAAAGAGAAGGTACTTTAATAAGTAAAAAGAAATTCTATGATTATCAATTATTGAAACTTGTATCAGAAGAAGAACCAATAGGAAATTTAACTAAAGAAAAGATACAAAAACATATTAATTTCATGATTGAACATGGATACAAAGGAAATTATTATCAGACATATGTTATTAAACTAAGAGCATTTTTAACTTTTTGTTTTAAGAGAGAATATTTAAGTAAGTTTGATGTGAAGATTCCTAATGTATTATTAGAAAAGAAAACTGTTTATACAGAATCGGAGATAAAAGATTTATTAAAAAAACCTAATTTAAATACTTGTTTGGTTGGAGATTATAGGTCATGGACTATGGTTAATTTTTTATTGGGTACTGGTTGTAGAAGTGAAACTTTGCTTAATGTTAAAGTCAAAGACATTAATTTTGAACTTGAATATATTCTGTTTAGTCATATGAAAACAAAAAGACAAGTTACAGTACCTTTAAGTAATACTTTGAAAGTTGTTTTAATTGAATATATATCAAACATGGGATTAAAAGATGAGAATATATTGTTTCCTAAATTAGATGGAACTAAAATGAGTTATGATACAATGCATCAAAATCTAAGTTGTTATTTTAAGCATTGTAAGGTAAAGATGAGAGGTGTAAATACTTTTAGAAATACATTTGCTACTATGTTTATTAAAAATGGTGGAGATATCTATAGGTTGAAATCTTGTCTACATCATACTAATATAAAAACTACTGAGAGATATGTAAATTTATTGCCTTTAGAATTAAAGGAAGATACATTAAAATTTAATCCACTAGATGTATTAAGTACAGGAAATAAAAAAATAAAGTTGAAGAAATAGTGATTATAAAATATATATCTAGTCAATAATCCAAATGTAAAGTTTTTTTATTGCAAATTACCTCGAATCAATAAGTCCAAAGAGAATCTGAAATAGGTTCTCTTTTTAGTATGTAGAAATTATAGATTAGACAAACTTGCTATAAGCTAAATATTTAAGTAAGTTATTTTTTATAGTATAATAATAAAAATGGGCAAACTTTAGGTGGGAAACTAGAAGTAAATTAAATACAAATGAGGAGGATTAATGAGTACAATAAAAGTAAATCCAGAGAAACTTCTAAAGTTTGCGAAAGATATGATTGACATAAAATATGAACTTGACCTAATAATGAAAGATGTAGAAACAATAGAAGATACCTTGGACTTAGTTAGAGATGTTGATACACGTAATCAAAGAGAGCAGTTATCTTATGTTCAAGATATGGGATATTATATTTCTAGGGAGCTTAATGATTTTGCTGAAGACTTGCATTATGCAGGTACTCAATATAAATCAGTAGAAGAAAATATAAAAAATTCAATAGGTGCAATGTTTCAAAATTATCATATGAAAGGAATTGCAGATAAAGTAAAACAAGGGAAGAATATTATTTTTCCTTTATCAGTTCCTAATAAGTATGTAGATTATGAAGATTACCTTATTAGCGAAGAAGAAGCTAATAAATACTTTACTATGGGAGTGTTTGGGGCAAGCACAGTTAATGGGAAAAAGGCTAAGGATATGCCCTCAAGGATAGCGTATAAAAAAGATGGACATTTATATATATATGTACTTTGTGAAGTTCCAGAAGTTGAGCCTATTTTGGGTGGAGAAATTAAAGTATCGTATGATGGGTTAAATCCACAAATGGTGGAGCAAATAAAGAAATATAAATATCAACAAGTCTATACTAGTGAACCTAAAATTGAAAGACTAGATGGTGTTATTCCTTTTGGAGTGGATGGAGGACGTATCAATCAACCTGCTACAGTAGGAGAACTAATAGAATTCATGAATAAAAGGGAAGGTGTTAGTGCAAGATTTGCAAGTGGTGATGAAGAAGCATACTTGAAATTTGTTGGTGCAGAAGCGTCTCACATGATGATGGTTGATGGAACATCTGATATGATATTTAGAAAAGATGTATCTTCAAGGTGGACAGCACTTCATGAGTGGTTACATAGGCACTTACAAACTAAAAATGGAGAAATTACACCAGGAGAAGATAGAATAATCGAAAGCTTTTTAGAAAGACATAAGGGGGTTTTAAGAATTGGAAACAAATAAAAAATATGAAATTGAACAATTATTTCCTATAGTAGACCAAAATTATCTGATAGTTAATTTAAAAGTGGATAGTTGGACAATAATCAAAGAAGAAAAGAGAGCATCTATTGTATTCAAAAATGAACATGTATCTTTCAAGTATGTTGGATATAGTAATGTAAATGGGAAAGTTATGTTGAAACTTATTCCGGTAACTGGTGAAGAACTTAAGAAAGTAATAAGTTTAAAAGACAGTACTGAAAAGCCATATTTAGAAATATAGTGGATTACAATAGATGAATAAATATATATGCCCAGTATGTGGATATGATGAATTAGAAGAGGCACCAAGAGACGAGACTGGTAGACCATCGTTTGATATTTGCGATTGTTGTGGGGTCAAATTTGGCTATGAAGATTGTACTAAGAAAAGTATAAAAAAATATAGAGATAAATGGATAAAAGAAGGGTGTAATTGGACTAGTGAAGAATTAAAACCAGATGAATGGAATATAGAAAAGCAATTAAAAAATATTGGGATTAACTTATAAAAAGAGTAATGGAGACTTAATATCATGGAGATATTATTTAAAGATACCCCAATAGGAAAAACTATAAAAACATCTGGGGAACAACGTTGGGTATATGGAGAGTTTGAACCGTATGATAATTTTGAACAATATAGAGAGCTATTTAAGGCTATAGTTTGTGAAGATGGTTTTGATTTAGAAGAATTTGATAGTGAGTTATTAGATGAAAATAACTGGTTTATTATTAATGAGAACCAAGAGACTAAAGGAATTGAAATTCCTGCAATTTATGAAGATGGAGATATAGCATTTAGGTATAGATAATAGAGTCTAGAAATAGGCTCTTTTTAAAAATAATCTAACAAATAAATATAAATAAGATTATTTGAATATATAATATATATCTAAGAATAAGATTTTATATATAACTAGAAAAGGAAGTTTTTAAATGACGTATCTAGATGTTATTAGAGAAAATATAGAAAAAGGACATTTACAAGAAGCAGTAAAAGACATGATGGTATTAATGCGTTCTGGCAATAGAGGAGTAATAAATTTAGTATATTATAATTTTAATAATGGTAAAACATTAAAAACTATAATTGGTGAAAGAAAGATTAAAATAGCTGAAACTAGTAATATAAGAAATGTTAATAAGCTTAGACTTGATTTGTATTATTATTGGAATTCAAATGGAGATAATATTACTATAGATTATTTAAATAAATATAAGGTACAAGAAATATTTAATAAAATATGTAGAGCATTATAGAAGGTTTTATAGACTTCTATTTTCATAAATAAATTAAAAGTATGTAAGAATGATTATGTAGGTTCCCTTATATAGTGAGCCTTTTTATGTTTCGCAATTGTAACATAAATAAATATAAAAGAATGACTTCATAGGGGAGAAGCCATTCTGTATATGTACATTATCTATTTTTAGGGGGGATAAATAATGTTTTATTAACTTTATGAGTTTATTATATAGGAGAATTGTGGCAATATGATGTTTACATTATGGAATTATTATGTGAAATAAATATAAAAGATTACTATCAAATTGATATTGGATATTTTTGGGAGATAAATAAATATAATGTATACGATAAGTAAATTCACAATGCAGAATGGCTATATAACTAAGTTTGAGTTGTTATTGTGATTTTTTGTGTTATAAAATATTTGATTTGTCTGAGAGGTTTTAGGAGTGAAGACGATAAAGTTATCGATGGAAGCTTTATAAAGGCTGTATGGGACAGATATTAAGCTAAAACAATTAGGAAATAAATATAATTAATAAGGTTTAATATATTAAAAGTTTTAAACATCTGGATTATGATGATGTAAAAATAACACTTACAGATTGTAAATAAATTAAATAGATATTTTAGCATAGGAATTAACCCTGTGCTTTTTTGTTGTATATAAGAAGATAAATTCAAATAAATATAAAAGAATAATGGAGATGATTTAGAGCTATTTTAGGAACTCAAATAAATTTAATTAATAGGGGTAGCATTACATAAGAAAGAAATGGCATAACAAAGCTATTCATTAAGAAATGGTGTTAATCTGTGAAATTATCATAACTAAATAGTATAAAAGAAGAGATGATAAAGATGTAGCTGTAACTAATTGAACCAATAATTATACCAAATAAATATAATAGATTAAAGTTTGATATTGTATAGTTAAATAAATATAATTGATGATATAGCGAGAAAATGTTATATTTATTTACCTATATGACATTTTTGAATAAAATATTGATGAATATTAGTGAATGTGATAATATTTAATTGAAATCTAATAAACAAAAGATAAAATGGTGAGGTGATAGTATGTATCAAGAGAATAAGTATAAATATAAAATATTGGATTTATTATCTTTGGGGGATTTTGATTTACATTTAGGACAGAGAAGGTATACTTGGTCAGAAGAATTAGTAAAGAAACTTCTAGAAGACATAGACAAGCTAGATAAAAGTAATGAACATCCTATAGGAACTATAGAAGTAAGAGAGTATAAGAATAAATATGGGATAACAATAAGATCGCTTATAGATGGTCAGCAGAGGAGCTCGGTATTGCTCTTAATAATAAGTGAAATTGCATCTAAAATGGAGTTTTTCCAGAATGTTGGTAAAATAGATGAAGAAATTGAAAGATATAAAAATTATAAAGAAATGTTAGAACAATTAATGTATAGTCGGAGATTTGGGAATTATTGCTATAAAAGAAGTTATAAATTAAATATTTATAAAAATGATCAACCTATATTTCGAAAATTATTATTTAATGAGCAGATAAAAGATAGTGAAATAAAAACTGTATCACATGAAAAGTTAATAAATGCAAAAAAACTAATAGCAGAGTATCTGAAAAAATTTGATGGAGAAGAGTTAATATTGTTTATGTATAAGTTGTTGAACCAAATAACAGTAATAATGTATTCTTCGCCAAAAGAGGAAGACCCTTATGAGTCATTTCGTAGAAAGAATGCAAACAAAGAAACATTAGATGAATCAGATCATGTAAGAAATATTATATTTAAAGAAATAGATGATGGAACAAATGAAAGTTATGAAATAATGAACTTATGGGAAGAGATGGTTAATAAACTTACTCCATCTAAAATTGAAAGTAAAGATTTAATGACAAAAATTAATACAAATAACTTTTTAAAATACTATATAATGAGCAAAGGGAAATATGTAAATAAGAGTGGAATACCAAAATACTTTGAAAACTTAAAAATGGATTGTAATGAAATGAAAAATTTAGTTAAGGAATTAGATAAAAAAGCAACTAAATATATTGAATTTTTAAAAGGAATAGGGAATAAAAGTATATCCGATATAAAAAAACTACGAGTTACACAGACAACTATTGTTCTTATATCAGCAATAAAATTATCTGAAAATGACATTAATGAAATAAGTGAGTTATTAGAAAAAATATCATTTTGTAGTGCTATGGGAGAAATTAAACCCAATAAGCTTGAAAGATTCTTTACTGAGGTAGCTGGATTAATTGAAAATAACAAAATAAATAGTGCAAAAGAAAAACTTAAATCATTAATAGAAGAAAGCAAAGAAGCAGTTGTTAATACAATATTAAATAAAAGTTTTACTACAGCATATGAAAAGAAAAAAGTTAAATATATATTAAACAAAATTGCAACAGCGTTAGATGGTGGAGACTATAGTGCATGGGATTTGGAGCATATTATGCTTGAAAAGAGAGATTTTGTGGCATGGGCTGAGTGTAGCCAATATAGATGGTTTAAAGATGAGAGTTTATATAATAATTTAATTGGGAAAATAGGAAATATGACGTTGTTAACTCGTAGTGATAATGTAGCATTAAAAAAGAAATCATATAATGATAAGTGTGAAGTTTATAAGAAAATTAGTTGCAGATTAACATCATCTATTGCAGGGGAGCTTTCAACGGGGACAAGGCAAACAAGATTTGATAGAATATTAAATGTTTCTAAATATATTCCTTCTGATGAATGGGGAAAAGATGAGATAAACAACAGGGGTATATGGCTAACCAACTTGATAAACTATATATGGTTTGATGTTGAAGATATTAATGATATGCAATATATAGAAAAATCCTTTTGAGTTTGTTCAATATAAAGGAATTTAACCCTTTTTATAGAAATATATCTATGAGAGGGGTGAGAGATAATGGGTAAAGTAGATGAAAATAAATACAATGATATAAAAGAAATAATAGAAAAATATAAGTATAGTAGAGAATTTAGTTTTTATTCAACTAGATATAAAAAGGAAATAGGGGATTTATTTTATGGTAGCATAAAGAATAATGACGATGTTGAAAAGATAAAACAGAATGTTGAAAATATAATTAATTATTTTAAAAGCTTTAAATATCGTTTGGCTCAAGAAGATATAAAATCGATGGAACTAGAACTTGGAAAATATGAAATTGCAATGAGAAAAGTAATCCAGTGTTATGAAATTTGTGATTTTAATTATTCTCCAGATAAACTAATCGAGTTTATTAATAATTTAGATAAATATGAAAAAGGTATAGCTGATGTTAGAATGCGTTTGTGCTGTCAAGATTAAATTGAAGCATATTTTTGAAAGGAATGAAAATGGATGGATAAATGTGATGAGAAAAGAATAAGAAGTGTGGCTTATGACTTATGTTTAGGTATAAATCAATTAATAGATAGAGGATGTTTGGAAAAATGTAACGATATTGAAGATAAAGTGCTTAATGGCAACATGATAGAGTATATTTTAAATAAATATAAAGATTCGGAGATACATGAATTTGAATCTTTTACATTTGGCGATAAAAATAAAGAGGCTTTATTGAAACTTGATAGATTATTATTTCCATATGTGAATGTTATTAAAAATTATAAAATAAACAATAATGGTCTGATTTTAGCTAGTTCAATATTAGCAAATCTATTATATAATGAGTTTTAAAAGGTATAATAATTGATATAAATTTAGTTGGTTAATAATTTGAGGGAGATGAATTATGAGTAATTCTAAGGGAATTTTAACAATTGTTTTAGGAATAGCATCTTGTATTATATTTTTTGTGGCAGGGATTGATTTAGGAAATACAGGAGATAAAATGCAACAATTAAAATCTCAATCAGGAACAACGGTTGCAGAAGCTTATTATCAAGATATTGGAAGTATGAATAAAGGGCTGGGAAAACTCTGTTATGGATTAGGAATTGCCAGTCTTGCTATATCGATTGGATTAAGTAAAAATAATGTTTCTGAAGACATTAAGAAATCTAAAAGTGTTGAATAAGAGGTGTTAGTCGATGAAGAATAAATTACTTAAACATAAAAAGATATGTGTGATAGTTAGTTTAACACTAATAACTTTAATTGTAATAATGTCAATAGGATATTTTTATTATGGTGTAGGAATGTCTCAAAATACAAAAATTGAGAGGATACAAGCAATAATAAAAAATAAGAATTATTCAAAAGCTAAAGAAGTGACTGATAGGTATTTTAAAGAGAATGATGAATTAAGTAAAGCACAAAATGCTTATATGAAAGCTAATATTAATATATGTGAAATATCAAATGCAAGTAGTGTGGATGAAGCTGTAGCAAATAGTAAAATTATTAATAAAGCAAATATCAAACAGACAAGTAATAATAGTAGTAAGTATATAAAAGTAATTAAAGCTGAAACAATCAATAACACAAATGAAGCAACACAAGTTACAGTAAAGAATATTAGTAATTCTAAGATAAGCTCTGTAATGATTGGATTAGACTATTTAGATGATTCAGGGAAACTTTTAAAGTCGGAAGCATATAATGATAATCAAAACATACAACCTAATAATACAGGGGTGTTAACTAAAGCAGTGCCTGATGGACTTGAATATAGCAAAGTAAATGTTTATGTGGTAACTATCGAATAATTTTGATAATAATAAATTAAAAGAATTATTTTAGGCGAGGTGTTTTTAATCTCGTCTTTTATATCAAAAAATTGCAGTAAATAAATATAATTAATTATATGTAAGGGGCTGTCGCACTAAAAATTAGTGCGCAGCTCATTTTTGTACAAAAAAATAAATCCCAGATTCTATGAATCTGAGATTTATGATAAAATATTTTTCATGCAAACTAAAAACATTTTACAAAAAGATT
Source organism: Clostridium sp. SHJSY1 (assembly GCF_031626875.1). NCBI lineage: Bacteria > Bacillati > Bacillota > Clostridia > Eubacteriales > Clostridiaceae > Clostridium > Clostridium sp. SHJSY1. The sequence goes on along the minus strand of NZ_JANDMF010000006.1, from coordinate 2,054 downwards.
ATACAATTAACCAGAAGTTTTATCAATTAAAACTTCCACTAAATATTGATTACATGATACCAACTGATGATTCTGTGCGTTTACTAAGTCAATTTGTAGAGGAGATAGATTTAACAGATTTATATTCGACTTATTCCAAGATAAAGGAAAATCAAGTATCGCCAAGAAAAATGTTGAAAATCATGCTTTATGCTTACATGAGTAGCCTTTATTCATCGCGAAAAATTGAAACTGCATGTCGTAGAGATATTAATTTTATGTTTTTACTTGAAGATTCAACGGTTCCAGATCATGCAACAATTGCAAGATTCAGAACCTTACATTTTGCTCCATGTGCAGAAAGTATTCTTGCTCAGATGAGTAATTTTCTTTATGCTATTGGTGAAATTTCTGGAGAAGCTATCTTTATTGATGGTACAAAAATTGAAGCTTGTGCAAACAAATACACCTTTGTTTGGAAGAAAGCTGTTACAAAAAACATGGAAAAACTACTAATAAAAATAGCCGACCTTGTAAAAGAGTGTGAGGAACTTTATGGTATTAAGGTTGCTTATAGAAATACTGTGCAAATGAAACATGTAAAAAAGCTTAGAAAGAAGCTTTTTGCATTAAAAAAATCTGAAGAAATAGAATTTGTACATGGTTGCGGAAAAAGAAAATCGCAATTACAACGATCAATTGAAGCTCTTGAGGAATATCTTTTAAAGTTTAAGGAATATACAAAAAAAGTATACACTTGCGGTAGTCGTAACAGTTATTCAAAAACTGATGTTGATGCTACATTTATAAGAATGAAAGAAGATGCTATGAAAAATGGACAGCTTAAACCAGCTTATAATTTGCAACATGGAGTAGATTCAGAATATATAACATGGCTTACTATTGAAGCAAAGCCAACAGACACAACAACACTTATACCTTTTCTTGAAAGCATGGAAAAAAATCTAAATTTTAAATATTTAAAAATAGTTGCAGATGCTGGATATGAAAGTGAACAAAACTATTCATTTATTGAAGGAAACAATCAAATAGCCTTTATTAAACCAGCTAACTATGAGGTATCAAAAAAAAGAAAATATAGAGATGATATTAGTAAAATAGAAAATATGATTTACAATGAACAAGGAGATTATTACATATGTAAAAATAACAAAAAACTGAAAGTGGATGGTGTAAAAATAAGAAAATCTAAAACAGGATACACAAGTGAAAAAACAGTGTATATTTGCGAAGATTGTTCTAATTGCAGTTATAAAAGCAGTTGTATAAGGGGCAATAATTCCAAAACACCATTAGAAGAAAGAACTAAAAAATTTGAAACATCAAAAAAATTCAATCTTCAAAGAAGCGAAGATTTAGAAAGAATTATAAGTGATGAAGAATGTTTACTTAGAGTAAATAGAAGTATACAAGCTGAAGGCTCCTTTGCTCAGATAAAGCAAGACATGGGGTTTAGAAGATTCATGTGTCGTGGACAGCAAAATGTATTAGCTGAAAGTGTACTTCTTGCTATGGCACATAATGTAAATAAGTTACATAACAAAATTCAAGCAGACCGAACTGGTAAGCATCTATTTCAATTAAAAAAATCTGCATAAATTTAATTTTAAAAAAGTCTTTCAAATAGGCTTATTAAAGTGCGTCCATTTTTAGAAATTTTAAAATCGTAAAAATATAACATATAGAAAATGGTGTGTAAAATTCAAAAAGGGAGCTATCGCTAACGGATTGTGTAAATTGTTAAGTTTTAGTACAATGTAAAAAAATATAAACCAGTTAACCTTAGAAGGCAGTGGCTAGGAGTAAAATCTTAGTTACTGCTTTCTTTTTTTGTTTACATATAAATTGTAATTTTGTTTTAGTTTGGATATACTTTAGATATAATCGTACGTGAATGGAATGAACTAATAAAATATAAATCGGAATACTTAAAAAATCCCACCATATCTACATTTCAAAAATAGTCTATGAATTTAACATGGAGTAAAGGGGATGGAGTTTAAAAATGTATTCATGATTAATTGTAATGAAGATACGATTCCTCATGCTTCTAA